>CAZBEI010000016.1:0-19935 GCA_964490895.1 uncultured Bdellovibrio sp.
GGCTTATACATCGTGGTTGCTCCCACGACCGAAAACCTGGGTGCAGCCCAAGAGCTGGTAGAAAACATGGCCAATAAACTGACAATTCCTAGTGCTATAAGTAATTTTTTTGTCTTCATTTTTTATATCTCCTTTTTAAGGATCTCCTTGTGATTTCGAGTTCTTAATTAATTTTGGCACAGTTTTGAGAAAGCGCAAGAAAAGTTTGCCTACCGTGCGATGCGATGCATCAATCTACAAACGCCTTAAGCAGCTTTGCGCGAGAGGGGTGACGCAGTTTTCGCAATGCTTTGGCCTCAATCTGTCTGATGCGTTCTCGGGTGACATAGAAATCCTGGCCGACTTCTTCGAGTGTGTGATCTGATTTTTCTCCTATTCCAAATCGCATACGTAAGACTTTTTCTTCGCGCGGAGTGAGGGTCGAGAGCACTTTCCGGGTTTGTTCTGAGAGGTTGATATTGATGACTGCTTCGGATGGATTGATGATTTTCTTGTCTTCAATGAAATCACCTAAATACGAATCTTCTTCTTCACCGATGGGAGTTTCTAAGGAAATAGGCTCTTTTGCTATTTTTAAGACTTTTCGCACTTTGTCTACTGGGAGTTCCATTTTTTCCGCTATTTCTTCTGGAGCGGGTTCACGTCCCAGCTGCTGGACAAGAAGCCTTGAGGTTCGAATGAGCTTATTGATGGTTTCGATCATATGGACTGGAATTCGGATGGTTCTGGCTTGATCCGCAATGGCCCGGGTAATGGCTTGCCTAATCCACCAGGTGGCATAAGTCGAAAACTTATACCCTCTTCGGTATTCGAATTTGTCCACAGCCTTCATAAGCCCAATATTTCCTTCTTGGATCAGGTCTAGAAACTGCAAACCCCGGTTCGTGTATTTTTTTGCAATAGATACAACAAGTCTCAGATTGGCCTCTACGAGCTCGCTTTTGGCTTGATCTGCTTTTCTTTCTCCCACGGTGAGCGTGTTGTAAATTCGTTTTAATTCTTCAATAGAGATGCCAGCTTCCTCTTCTAAGCGGCCCACTTTTTTCTCAACTTCCTCTTCAGTCTGCAAAAGTTGAGAGAGTTTTTGTTCGATGACATCGTATTTTTTGCAAAGAGTAGAATGGTTTTGTGGATTTTTTTTGAATTCACGAGAGAGTTCTTTCATCTCTTTGGGATCTTCGATGCTCAAAAAATCATAGAGTCTCTTTTTTTCATCTAAAAGATCTTTGCCTCTGCTCCAGTAACCTTTGATTCTCAAAGCGAGAAAATTGATGGTTTTACGATTAAAGGCTATGTTTTGAAAGGCTGTTTCGACATGTTTTTCTCTGCGTCTGATTTCTTGCTGGACTCTTTCTTTCTCCTTTACAGACACTTTCTTAGAAAGAGGTCCCACCAATTTTTCTTCGGCCTTTTCTTGATAACTGACAAGGGCTTTTACTTTTAAAATAGCTGTCAAAACTTTTTCTAAAAAAACTTTTTCATCATCGGTCGAAATCTCTTCGTCCACTCCTCGGATAATGTCTTTGATTTTGGTTCGGCCTGTGGTGAGTCGTTCGCCGAGTTCAACGATGGCCAAGGTTCCCAGCTTCGAAGCGAGCAGGGCTCTTAGAATTTCGATTTCACCTTCTTCGATTCGCTTTGCAATTTCGACTTCACCTTCGCGAGTGAGGAGAGACACGCTGCCCATTTTTTTAAGATAGAGTTTGACGGGGTCTGCACCCTTTGCAGCTTCAGGAACGGGAGCCGCCTCTTCTGCTGCTTCTCCTACCGCAGGGATGGGTTCAGAGACAGCTTCTGCGTCATCGTCCTCATCTTCTGATTCTTTGTTGCCTCGTTTACTGGATTCTAGGATTTCAATTTCATTATCTGAAAGGTGTTGAATAATTTCGTCGAGGGCATCAGCGGCAATAATTTCTGGAGGAAGAAGTTCGTTGACTTCTTCGTAAGTCAAAAAACCTCTTTGCACTCCAAGGTCGAGCAATTTTTTGATTTCTTTGGAATTTAATAACACAGTGGAGTTTTCTTTTGCTTTGGATTCTGGAGCGGCATCTTTTATAGATTCTTTTGCGGATTCTTTTGCTATAGATTCTTTTGCGGATTCTTTAGGCATTTTGGTCATAGTCATAGAAATTTTTAAACTCCTTCATTTTTCGCTGAACGTCAAGGTATTCTTTCAATATTTTTTCCTGAAGTTCACTGTCTTTGTTTTGCTCGGCTTCCTTCAACTTGGTTTCAAGTCCATGCGAAAATCGTGCCCAAACGTGAATGAGAGCCCGGTCAAAGGCTATTTTTATCTCATTTAAATTGGCTTTAGGCGTTGGTTGTAATAATAATTCAGCCAAAGTTGATTTTATTTCAGAATTTATTTCGAGATCTAAGAATTGGCCCGAATTTTGCTTATACTTATGGTCTCGAACCCAATGGGCCGCTGGAGCAAATTCAAACAAATCCTCTAGCTCAACGGAGGGGGGGAGTTTTGCCTCTGTTTCTGCAATGATTGTAGAATAAACACCTTCTTGTGCTATGGCACAGAGCAGGATTTTTTCGCGCGGAGTAAATGCAGATTTTGCAGTCGCCTTGGGCCTTTCGCTCGGCAACCGTCTCTGCGAAGGCTGTACCGTATTTTTAAAGCCAAAGAGTTCTTTTCTGATTCCCAGTGTGCTTGCCGCTGCTTCTAGTCTCATTTCTTTGCCAATAGGGTCGTTGTAGTGGGAGAGCCACTCTGTGATTTTTTTGATTGCTTTTGTTTTTTCTTCGGGTCCTAGCACTGCTTTTTTAATTTCCTCATGGATCCTTGCGTCTAACAAAGGCTTCGATTGAGAAAGAATATCTTTCATTTTTTCAGTGCCTTCGGGTTCTAAGAGGACTTCGTCTGGATCCATTCCAAAAGGAAGTGTGGTGCCATATAAGATGACTCCTTGCCTCAGTCCTAAGAGCATGGCTCTTTGGGTCGCTTCTTGGCCTGCTTTGTCTCCATCAAAAAGAAGGGTGATTTTTGAGGTCAGTTTTCTAAAAATTTTAAGGTGTTCTTCTGTCAATGAGGTTCCACAGGTGGCAATTGCATTCAAAAAACCATGCGCATGCATTGCTAAGACATCAAAATACCCCTCCACTACAATCACCTCGTCTAGGTCGCGGATGTGTTTTTGTGCATGAAATAAGCCATAGGCCAATTTATTTTTCTGAAAGAGCTGGGAATCATTAGAGTTTAAGTATTTGGGAGAGTCTTGAGCGGGGACTAAAAGCCTTCCCCCAAATCCAGCAATTTTGCCCCTCAGATCTAGAATCGGGAATAAAACTCGATTTCTAAAAAGATCAAAATACCCCCCCCTTTTTTTGGAGGGTCTGATCAGGCCTAGTTCTAAAGCCAGACCCAGGGGAGCTTTTTTGGACTCTAAGTGTAGACTTAAGCCATCCCATTCGGAGTGAGACGCTCCTAGGTAATAATTTCGAATGAGTTCTGGGGTGACTCCTCGTGTTGTAAAGTATTCAAGCATTTCGGGAGTTTGTTTTAATTTTTGGTGATAATAAGCAGCGGCAAACCGATTGAGTTTATAATAGAGAGATTGCTTTTCTCTACTTTCTTTTTGGGTTTTTGTTTCAGGCGAAAAATCAGCAGGGAGATTGATTTTTGCTCGATCTGCCAGCTCTTCTATAGATTCGGAAAAATTCATCCCATAAATATCCATGACAAAGCTGATGAGATCGCCGCCTTTTTTGCAGCCGTAGCAGTGATAGAGTTGTTTTTGAGGACTGACTGTAAAAGAGGGAGTCCTTTCTGCGTGAAAAGGGCAAATCCCTGTTTTTTGAGAGCCACTTTTTTTTAAAACAACATGTTCTTCGATCAGGCTCACTAAATCGACGGAATCTTTAATCTTTTGCAATAATGCAGGAGAGATTTTCCCCATGATCAAACTCCGTGACTTTTTGAGCAGAGCCTAATAGTCATCAAGAGGAAGCGAGTTTTTCCTTAACCCACTGATTGACTTTATTTCCATCTGCTCGGCCCTCTATCTTCGGCATTAAAGCCTTCATCACTTTGCCCATGTCTTTTTGCGAAGTGGCCTGGGTTTCGGACACGGCCTGTGTAATGTGAGTTTTGACCTCCATTTCGCTCATTTGAGGAGGTAAAAAGCTCTGAAGAAACTTAAGTTCGGCCTCTTCTTTTTCGACTAAATCAGTTCTCCCGCCAGCTTTGAACTGCTCAATGGAGTCCTGTCTTTGTTTAGTCAAACTTTGAGCTATTTTCCGCAACCCCGCGTCATCTAAGTCTACGCGATCGTCAATTTCTTTTTTTCTAACGGCTGCATGAAGATTGCGAGCGCATGAGAGCAAAAGTTTGTCTTGAGATCTCATGGCAGCCTTCATTGTTTCTGATAGCTTTTCTTTTAAGGATGGCATCTAGCCTATACCTCTATACAATTCTTGGGGTTAAAATTTTATGGGCCTTGTTTTTTTGCTCAGTCTTTTTCGAGCTGCGGCCGCTTTTTTCTTTCGTTTGACGGAGGGTTTTTCGTACGATTCTCGTTTTCTGATTTCCGAAAGGATGCCTGCTTTTTCGCATTGTTTTTTAAACTTTTTTAATGCGCCTTCGAAAGAATCCCCCTCTTTTATATAAATTCCAGGCATATCTCATCACCTCCTCTATGGTGTAACGGTAGCTATATCTGGAGTGATGCCCAAAGCGCAACTAAAAACGCCACAGTACTAAGCTGCAGCAGCGTCTGTGTTTGGTTGAGTCTTAAAGCTTTGTATTGCCATCGGAAGGTCAGGGGCGACCTCGTTGTTTCGGACGGCGCCTTCTTCGTTTAAAAATTTGTTTACAATGGAGTTTATGCAACAAATTCTGAGTTGGGCGGGTTTGTTGCGGATTTGTTTTTCAAGTTTTACAAAGAAAGAGAGTCCTTGACGGTCAAATTGAGTGACGTCATGGAGATTGATGACGATAAATTCAGCTTTGCTGAGGCGTATACGCTCCAGGCACTCCTCTACAATATGTTCGAAGGTTCTATCAGCGGGACCCTGAAGCGTAATTACTAAAAATTTTTCTTTTTCTGAAATAAAATAACTTAATTTTTTTTCTGTTATACTCATTTTTTATATCCATGTCCCCGAGATTTGTGAGCATAGTCTCAGTAAGACATTTTTGTCTCCTCGTTTATCTATTTTAACTCTCAATAGAACTGAAATGGTTAAATTGCACAAGAATATTTTTATTTAATAATGGTTTGATTTTAAGGGGTTGTCATTTTATTAAACAGTTTTAGTTAACTAAAATGACCGCCATTTTGTCCAAAATAAGATCAATTTCTTGCTTTCGGATAAGGAGGGGTGGACTCAAGCGAATCACTTGACCGTGGGTCTCTTTGGCGAGTAGTCCAAGCCGCATGAGGTGGTCACAGTATTTTCTGGCAGTCCCGGAAGATTTTTTGATTTCAACTCCGATCATCAGGCCTCGACCCCTTATTTCTTTGACGCGAGTGGAGTTTATTTTCCTTAGGCCTTCCAGTAAGTACTTCCCCAGTGTGAGTGATTTTTCTGAGAGTTTTTCATTTTCAATGACTTCGAGCGAAGCAATCCCCACTGCGGCTGCCAGGGGATTTCCGCCAAACGTGCTGCCGTGGTCTCCAGGATTAAAAACATTTAGGATTTTTCGAGAGGAGACGACTGCTGAAACAGGATAAACTCCTCCACCGAGCGCTTTTCCCAATATTAAGACATCCGGTTTTGCGTCTTTTTCGTGCTCATAACAGAAATTTTTTCCAGTTCGGCCCAGCCCTGTTTGGATTTCGTCGAGCATGAATAGAATATTTTCCTTTTGGCAGAGATTTTTTGCCTGAGTTAAAAAACCTTCAGGGGGGATTAAAATACCCGCTTCTCCTTGGATGGGTTCGCTCAAAAAGGCCACTGTATTTTTGGTGATGGCGGCTTTTAGTTTTTGGATATTTCCGAATTCAATGATTTTAAATCCAGGAGTAAAGGGTCCAAAGCCATCTCGATATTGCTTTTCCGAAGAAAAACTCACAATCGTTGTTGTTCGCCCATGAAAATTATTTTTGCATACAATGATTTCTGCTTTGTTGGGGGTGATTTGTTTTTCTTGGTAACCCCATTTTCGCGCTGCTTTGATGGCTGTTTCTACAGCTTCGGCTCCAGTGTTCATGGGTAGAGCCATTTCCATTTGGCAAAACTCACACAGTTTTTTTAAAAACAGTCCCATTTGGTCATTGTGGAAAGCACGCGAAGTGAGGGTGATGGCGTCCGCTTGTTTTTTTAAGGCTTCGATGATTTGAGGGTGTCTGTGGCCTTGGTTGAGTGCTGAATAGGAACTCAGGCAGTCTAAGTATTTTTTGCCATCCACATCCCAGACCCAAATCCCTTCTCCACGGGTGAGAACCAAGGGGAGAGGAAAATAGTTTCGCGCGCTGTATTGATCTACGAGTTCAATGTGTTCTTGGGTATGCATCAGATCGTGATATAGCACCAGAGATCCTAAAGTTCCAGGATTTTTAAACCGAGTTCCTCTGCAGCTGATTTTTGTTTTAAATCAAATGTAAAAAAGCTGTTGAGCAGCCCATTCTTAAAAAACCAAAGCGCTGTTCGGAGGTGGATTAAATCGTTCGAGCGAGGAGTAAGAGTTGCTGGGAACTCTCCAGTTAAAGCTAAATCGGGTGTGACATCTCTTAAAAGAAAGGTGTTTCGATCTTCTAGAAGTTGGTTCCTCGCTGCGGCAAATTCCTCAGCAGTGATTTCTTTTTCTCTGCTGAGTCGGATGAGATTTCTCTCTGTCTCTATCAATAAAATTGAACTGGAGCACAGCAATTTATTTCCTGTGATTTTTATGACCTTTTTCGCCTCAGGCTGATTTAATAATACAGGGATATAGACAGAAGTATCAATGTAGATTTTTGTTTTATGAGTCATTTCGGTCTTCGTTTAAGAATTTGAACCAGTTTTTTATCCTACGTTTATTGTGGAGCGCCGGTTTGAGTCCTATCTTGCCCGCATTCTTTCCAAAGTGCAAAAAAGGCTCTTTTGCCGGACTGAGAAACGCTACCGTCTCATTGTGTTTAGTGATGGCTACGGTCTCTCCATGGGAGATGTGCTTAATCCAAAAAGAAAGATTCATTTTAAGGTCTCTTATAGGTACTAATTTCATATTAAAAGAGTACATATTTGTGACTTCTTTGTCAAGTTTTTTTATGAGTTAGCACGCCACAGCATTCGCCAGAAAATTTTAATTGTTTCAAAATACATTCGTGGTTACTATCCGAGACAAATAAAAGGAGGGTGGAGATGCGTTATTTTAAAATGGTTATACTTTTCGGAATTTTATTTTCTCTCAATGTAAAGGCGGCTGCAGACGGAAATGTCATCTTGATTACATTTGATGGAGTTCGTTGGAGAGAAGTTTTTTATGGGATCGACACAAAGATCAATAATGGGGCAGGGGGAACTATTTTTTCTAATCTCTGGAAAGATTTGGATTCCAAAGGAGTTACCATGGGTGATCGCTTAAGGGGAGAGGACCTTGTTGTGCCTGGGTCCACGGCTTGGAGTTTGCCCAGTTATCAAAGCATCATGGCTGGTTCGGTCCAGTTTAATTGTCTATCCAATGAATGTGGGAGGATTAAAACCGAAACTTTGCCCGATAGAATGATACGAGAACTGAAATTAAAACGCGAAGAAGTCGCAACGATTGCGTCTTGGGACTCTATCCCCTTGGCGGTAGAGCAGGTAGAGGGTACCCACTTTGTCAATGCAGGGATAAAGCCTTTGATTGACGGGATATCAGACCCAGAGTTAGATCGACTCAACGAAGCACAAGCCAAAGATGCCCCCACTGCTTGGAAATGGGCTCGCTTGGATAAGTATACGATGGCGCAGGGGTTACGGTACCTCAAAGTTCATAAACCGCGTTTCCTTTTTATTTCTCTCAATGACACGGACGAGTGGGGGCATCTCGGAGAATACGGAAACTATGTCGCTGCTCTAAAATCGTATGATCTTTGGCTCAAAGAGATTTCGGATACTTTGGAGGGACTGGGAGATTATGGAAAAAAAACAACACTTCTTGTGAGCACAGATCACGGGAGGGGAGACGGAGATAATTGGAAACACCACGCCGCTTCGATAAAAGAATCCATGTACATTTGGATCCACGCACAAAGTCCATACACTCGCGTGCATCATGGCGAAATACTCAAACCCTCTTTTGTGGATCCTTATTCTCACATTGATATTCGTCCCACACTCGAAACCGCAATGGGACTAAAACCCATTGATTGTGAAAAGTGTGGCCGCGTGATTCGCGAAATTGTAGGACCTGGCGGAGACGGAGATACCCTTGCTACACGAACTCATTAAAACTTGGTTTCACTGGGTTGAGGTCTGGGGCTATTGGGGTGTTTTTGTGTTGATGGCTCTTGAGAGCTCCATTGTCCCAGTTCCATCCGAAGTGGTGATGCCTCCGGCGGCATTTTGGGCCGCGCAGGGAAAAATGGATTTTTGGCTCGTTGTGCTTGCCGGAACTCTGGGGAGTTACTTTGGGTCGATTTTAAATTATTGGGTTGCAAAAGTTTTAGGATTTCCACTTCTAAAAAAATATGGAAAATACTTTTTTTTGCCTGCAAATAAAATAGAGCTGGCCCATAAATGGATCCAAGAATATGGGACGGGCGGGATTTTTTTTGCTCGTCTCTTTCCAGTGGTCAGGCATTTGATCTCAATTCCAGCAGGGGTGTTTCGAATGCCTTTTGTCTCTTTTAGTGTGGCCACACTTGCAGGAGCCGGGCTTTGGTGTTTGATTCTCTCTTGGTTTGGACAAACCGTCATTGGCGATCATCCTGAGTTACTGCATTCTCCAGAGGAGATGGTCCACGTGATCAAAGCCAAACTTTCTTGGTTTGTGGTGGCTGCCATTGTGCTCTGTTTGCTCTATGGATTTGTAATGTATTTTAAAAAACGATCTCGAAGGGCTTAAGGGATTTGTTCTTGTTCATTAGCTGTGGGACAATTCTATGTTTCATTATTTGTTTTTTGAAGGCGCGCTTGCAATGGCCTTCGAGATTTGGCTGGGTCCGACTTACCTGAGCGGCTTGGCCGGTGAGCTTGGGGCCAGCGTCCCGCTAGTGACATTGCTCATTTCTCTCCCTTGGATTGGATCCATAGGACAGGTGCTGGGGATTTTCGTCTTCGATAAGGTAGAATCTATAAAACGCTATGCGATCGTGATGGCGATCCTTTCTCGCACGCTTTGGGTTATCCCATTTTTTTGTGCCTTTCAGTTTGGGCTGACTTCGAAGTGGCTCATTTGGACCGCAATGATTGCCTGCATTTCGTCTCTTTTTGCAAGTTCAGGAGCGATTTCCTGGCTCACTTGGATGAGGGCTCTAGTGCCAAAAAGATTTCGCGGGAGATTTTTTGGAGCAAGACAATCCTATGTGATGGCCACACAAATTATAGCTAATCTGCTGGCTTTTTTCTGCGTAAAATGGAAACCACATGGTTATTTTGCAGGGTATGGAATTTTGTGTGTCTTGGCTCTTTTATGTGGTTGGGGGTCGGCTCTTTTGCTCGCCCGTGTTCCAGATGTCAAAATCAAAAAACAATCCCATTCTATTTGGAATTCTATTCGGGAAATTTTAAGAGATCTTCCTTTCAAAAATCTACTTATTTTTTGGGCGATCTTAAATGGAGTGATCCAAATGACGGGGCCTTTTTTTCCCTATTATTTTACAAAGGATCTAAAAATCCCGATGAGCCGAGTTGCACTTTGGATTGTCATTGCAAACAGTGGATATTTGCTCACGGCTCGTTGGTGGGGGAAAAAAATTGATCGTACGGGGTCCCCACAAAATACGCTTTTTGTGTCGAGTTTGCTTGTCGCTTGTTCCCCCTTACTTTATTTTTTCGTTTCGTCACCTCAGTGGGTTTGCATCCTTGCCCCTTTCGAGTTTTTTATGAATGGAATTGCCTGGGCTGGATTTTATCTCTCCATCATGACTTTGCTTTTACAGAGAGTGCCAGAGGAGAAAACCACGCTGGCGTTTTCTCTTTTTGCAGGAGCCTCTGGGTTGAGCAGTGGCTGCCTTACTTTTTTAGGCGGAAAACTGGCACAAGAGCTAGCACCTTACGGCGGGTTTCGCGTGCTTTGGTTGATTGGGTCTCTATTGCGGTTTGTAGTCCTGGGTTTATTTTTTACGAAGATTTTCAGGGCAAAACGGGTCACTGTCTAACCCTTATTCAGCTGTGCAAAAGATAGTGTTTTTTCCTTTGTTTTTTTTTAAAAAAAATGAATTATTTTAGGGTCTTAATAATCGGTATCGTTCTTGCTTACAATATCATTATAGTGTTTGGTTTTAATAAACAAATTGAGTTTAAAATGATTTTGACGGTTTTATTTTTATTTTCTTTTCAGGTTTGGCAGGCTTGGGCAGATCCTGCTGCAGAGTCCCCACTTGGGATTTGTGTCGAGCCCTTTCAGGTGCCATCCATTGAGCAACTGGAAAAAAATTTACGCTCAATCTTGGAATACAGGTCAAATGACATTCAAAACACGTCTTTTCAATTTAACTTAAACAATGCCCGCACGCACGAGCTCTTAAAACATGTTTCTCCAGAAAACTTAAAAATTCTTTTGAACCCATCCAGAGCTAAAACGGTTAAAATTGGTTCTCTTTATTTTCTTCCGCCTATAAACAGTAATGTCACTGTGCACACCGAAGAAAATTATCTTTACCACAAAACATCTCTAGAAAAAGAGAAGAAAAACTTAGAGTCAAATCTTAATTCGTATCAAACTGGAATTGCAGCTGCAAAAAACGATCTCAAAGCTGTAGGACTAGAAAAATTGATTGGACGAAAACTGCCACAAAATCCTATAGAGATCGGTGCTTACGGGTATCTCTTTGAGAAAATTGAAATCCTAAAAACGCGCGTTCTCAATGATGCTCAAAAACTCTCTCTAAAAAACTCTCAATTAGCAACATTCCAAATGGGTCCCGAAGTCTCAGCTGAGGGTGCTTTGCTTGCCTGGTCTACTTCTCACGAAAGGAGCCTCTCCCTTCTAAACAATGACTTTGATCCGGACTTGGTTGCAGACTATCTCCAAAAAAAGCGACAAGAAGGCCGCTTGGATTTTTTAGACAAAGTTGATCTGCAATTGGCTGAACAGTTATTTCTGGAATCAAAAACCGCCATCCAAAGTTATTTTGAAATTTTTAAATTATACTTAGAAAAAAACTTTAGGGTGAAACTTTCTTTAGTCTCTAAGTCAGCGATCGAAGCCCTAAAGTTTTGGAAAAAAGAAGACCATTTTATCCTCTCAAACCAGAATACATCCCTTGATCTTAACGCCGCTCTTGCAAGCGAGCAAGAAACAAAGCTCCTTGCCAATACCGATGGCAGCTTTCAATTTACAGTGACAACTACAAAAAATAAAGACAAGCCAGAAACCAAACTTCGCGTCATAAACAGTGCCTTGTCAGAACCCAATATCATTAAATTTTCGAAGGTGAGGGAGGATGGAATCAATATCGATTTTGGGACTGCTAAAACCCTCCATTTACCACCCGAAAGCGCAAATGAGCTCATCAACTATGAGATCACAGGAACAGCACTTAAGCTTGAATCTGGGGGCAACACGCTTCTCTTTTCTGATCCCCCTCGGCAGTATTTTTTTAAATTGCGGCTTACCCTAAATGGGAAAAAAATAAAAATAGGACGTTTTTTTAATGAAAATAGCTTACCAGAACAAGAGATTGAGTTTTTTGGAACTCAGGGCCTTTATCGGTTTACCCCTCAATCTGCTCTGGCCAAAAGACTGAAAGACTCTGGGTCTTCTTTAGACCCTTATAAAGCAGGAATCACAGGAGAGATTGAAATTCAAAATGGAAAAATCCATTTGCAAGAAACTTATGATGGAACTCCCATAGAAGCTACTCTAGGTTCAAAGGGAAGAGTTTTTGCACTGCTTACAGATAGTGAAGTTAACCCTGAAATTTTAGACCGATATAGTAAATATAAAAAATACGAAGGAACACATGGTGATATTTTCAAATGGGTTTTAGGTGAAGTTGAGAAAATCAACCATTCGGATTCAACACTAGAAAAAGTAAAAATTGGGCATGGCATTGTCAAAAAAGTCAGGGACCGGCTCAATAGCGATATTCTTACGGCCAATCCCGCAGCAAAAGAGGAAGATCTCCTTACGGTAGAGGAAGCCGCTGCCATCGGAGTTTTTTTGACAGACAATATTCTTCAAAAAGAAGTAGCAAAAGCCCTAGCGGGAGAGGTGGGAGCTCCTGTTGCGCAATTGGCTGGAGGACATCTTGCAGAAATGGCAGTTGCAATGAGTAAGGAGTCACGAAAACTTTGGAAAGCTTTTTTCGATTTCATCCAATTAAAAAGCGAAAAAGGAAAAGTCCGTCACCAAGAAAAAATCGAAAAAACTGACACGAAGTGGGAGGAGCTTTTGAAAGACGCAAACCTCATTG
The DNA here is from genome assembly GCA_964490895.1 of uncultured Bdellovibrio sp. Taxonomy (GTDB): domain Bacteria; phylum Bdellovibrionota; class UBA1018; order UBA1018; family UBA1018; genus JACRAO01. The sequence goes on from CAZBEI010000016.1 coordinate 12,498, forward strand.
CCCCGGTGGCGTCTTTCGAGTCTATTTTATTCCCGATTCTTATTAAAGCTTTAAAAAAGGCACACCAGTTTGATTTGAAAATATCCACTCAAACCTTGGACGAAAACGTGGCGCTGATCTATTTTAAAAACCCATTCAGAAACCCATACGAGTCTCCAGCTGCCATCCTCACACGTGCACGAAATTCATCTACGCTTGAAAGCGCGCTTAAGATTGGAGACAAAATTGAGGAAGCCAAGAACATTTTTTTAGCTGAGGTCAAGTTCCAGGCTATGCCAAACCGCGATTTGCATGGCTTTAAACTCTTAAGACCCCAAGTCACTGTCACCGATCTCCAGGGTTCATTTGTAGAGCTTGGAAAACCTTTTGGACATATTTCGAGCCAACGCGAAAAAAAGGGTGGTTTCGTGCCCGTCGTCAAGGGCGGAGATGGCTCACTTAAGCTGGGAGAGGATCTTTTTATTCGAACAGAGCGTGGAGCTCAGCGAAAAGAGATCACCGTTGATGTTAATCATGGGCATGCCATGATTGATATTTTAAAAGGGGAGGCACAACCCAGCGTAAACGAAGTGAATCCGGCACTTCACGTTCGGATCGAAGGCGATCTTATTTACGATTCTGTTTGGCAGAACCGTCTGTCAATGATCGATCCCGTACTCACTATCCAAAAGCGCAATACGGTTTCCATCACTCAGCAAAAATTCCATGGGCTTGCCATTGTGGAACACATGGACCTCCCAGAAAACAAAATGGATTTTAAGCTAGAAGCCACAACTATGCAGCCCCCTTTGGACCCTGTAAAAATCCAGATCGAAGCTCTGCCCGTTAGTTTTCAACTTCTTCAATATGGAGTTAAAGGAGAAATTAAGCTCAGTGATGAAAGAGACAATAGTGATTTCAAGATTTCCTCGAAAGAAGCTAAAGCGTTTATTGGAACAAATCCTCAAACTCAAGTAGAGGTTCCTCTGAAGCAGTTTTTTTGGACCATGGGGATTGAAGGCTCTGAGTTTAACGGAAGGCTAGGATTTACCAGTGAAGGCAGTGACAAGGAAAGGCTTGTCTTGCTTCAGAAAATAGATCAAAAATTAAGAGAAGGAGGAGAGATCCCTCTGCTTCGTTTTACTCCTCAATCTTTCCCTATCGATCGTATTGAGGGCAGGATCCTTTTTGCCGCTCCACACTCTGACGAAAACACACTTCGTTCCACTGAGATCAGTGGATTTATCGCAGGGGTGAACGAAGCCCTACCCCTACAGGATCTTGCCAAGGAGGCAAGCTACCAACCCTTCATTTTCGGAGTCACCCCTCTTTTGTTAGAAGGGAAAGCTTCTATTGATGCACGTAACAATGCCCAATTAAATGAAACTCATGCTTTTTTTCGAAATATTCCCGGAATGTATAAATATCCGACTGATAAAAATAAAATAATAAAGGCCACCCTCTCAGGAGAGATTCCTTTTGAGGTAGATTTTCCTAGTGGAGGGATAGGAGTCGAAATTTCTCAAACGGATCAGGGTAAACTTTCCATCACTACTGAAAAGGGAGAGCCTTTGGCTCATGCAATTGTGGAAGAAATGCATTTGTCTATCCCATTAAAAGAATTTTTTTCCAACATCAAAAATGGAAAAATAGAGGCCCGTGTCATTCATAACAAAGGGGGTGACAATCAAAATAGTCTTATTCTCATTCCTGAAATTACTGAACTCAAAGTCGAGGACTCAAAACTCAAGCAACTCAAAGGAAATGCTGAAATCCACTCCCAGTCTTTCAATGAAAAAGAAGGGAAGGAAATTCAGATTCACGCAAGTCTCGTCTTAGATGGGGTTGGTCCTCAAGGTGAGATTTTAGCTCATGGAAAGGGTGAATTTCTTTTCATCAAAAAAAACCTGCAGGGTGTTCCATTTTTTATTCATGCCAGATTTGAAAATATTGACTTAGAACTGATAGGAAAAGAGCAAATCAGACTTAAAATCCCAAAATCACTTGAAGACTCAAAAAAAGCAGGACTCACCCTCACTTTGGGGCAGTTTTCTGAAGCCAAAAACAAGATCTCCTTTGATTCCATTCATGAAGCCTTAAAAAAATTGGGCATTTTTCAAAACACATCCGGAACCCAAACTCAAGTTTCGGATCTCAATCTCTCCCATGCTCATCAAGTGGGCATCGAAAATATTGCAAGACTCCATTCGCTTGAGGATTTCGAGGCGGATCTTTTTATCCCTGAGGGCCAAGGTATTTCTGTAGATGCATCCACACTTCCTGTGTATGGGCAAGTCGGAACTCAAGCGCAAAATAAACCCCTTGAAGTACAACTCCGGGCCAAGGGCTTCCACTTAGATGAATCTAAAAACCTTTTTTCTTGGGAAAGTTTGACTGGCGCAATTGCACAGCCCAATGATTTTTTGGTTCGCATCGGGCCGCCATCGCAAGTCGCCCCTGGGGCATTTAACTGGGATGAGTTGAGTATTAAAGCGGGTACTCCAGCCGCTATTGATTATACTTGGAAGGACGAAAACACAGGCCGTTTTGTTCAATATACTTTTTATCCAACAGGGAGTTTTTCCGTTGAGGCTATTCTAAAAATAATACACTCCCTAAACGGACTTGATCCTGAAGCTCGGAAAAAACTTGAAGACCACAAAAAGGCTCTATTTGAAAAATGGGGACAAGATGATCGTTTGCTAAAAGGTCTGGAGGGAGCCTCAAACGATGAACTCCTGCGTGAAGGAGGGTTGATCACACAAGCTTACGAAAAACTTTCAGCCATTCAAATCCTGATCGAGCAAAACGGGAGTGATCAAGAATTTTATCTTGATATTCTTAAAAAGCGAGAGCTACTCAATCAAATTGAGGAAACCACCCGTCTTTTAGAAAATAATTTTAGAAGCTTAGTGGGCGCCGTATTTAATCCCGAAAGCAACGGAAAAGTTATAATGCAAGCAAAGGACCAAGAAAGATTGACCTTCTGGGTTGGGCCACGTGTGCTTCTTGTGGAAGTAAAAACGGTCATGAAACCAGATCCGACGCGGGCGCCTCCCCTTTCGCCTGAGGAGATGAGGTTATACTCCGTGGTCCAAGTTCCCAATACGGGCTCCCCACAGGGCTACGCCCCAGACAAATCCAAAGACCAACTCCAAGACACAGAGGACATCCGTATTTTACAGCATTCAGGGATTATTCTGCACAGGGTTCTGAATGCAATGTTTGGCATAGCCCACACGCTTTATTTTTTCCAAAACTTCGAAGAACCACTGGCTAGCATCTTGTGGGCTGAAACAGGGTTTAGCTCTGAAACCCATGAGGAAGCAAAGCGCAAAGCACACGAAATTTATACGAAACTGGTTACAGCAGAATCTATGGAGCTTTCAACCCGCGATTTAGACGCTAGGGAAAGAAGATCTCAAGATACCCAGAAAAAAGACAGCATCCAATATCGATTGGATCAGGCATTGATCGCGTATCGAAAAAGACAGGAAACCGATAAAGATCTCATCCCTATACCATTTGATTTTTCCATTCAATTGGCTAAACACATTGAACAGGTTCGATTTTATTTAAAAACCTATACAACGGACGGGGTAGGCCCGGGACTTAGCATCCCTCTCGACCATTCCACCAAGCCCGGTATCAGAAAATAGAAAACCTAACCCATTTTGAGATGGCCAACCCTCTTTGTCTTTGTTTTCGACTTCCTCAGGTGTTGCAGACCAAAAAAATCTTGGAAAAGTATTGGGAAGTATATTTTGAAATCCATGTGCGCTTGCTGTAACAAAGGCGTCAATTTTAGGAAGGCTCCAGCTTACCTCAGCTATGTGGCCATTGTATTTTTGAAAACGAGACTCACCACAGATGGAACGAGCCTTTTTGAATGAAAATAAGCCATTCCAATAGGACCGCCCGGATCCATCCACATTCTCTATTATTTCAGCCAACATATCGCCCCACAAGAGGCCCGTTGTATTGTCACGCCAGACCTGGATGCCACCTAAAGTATGTGTGACCAATACCCATGGAAACCCTGCAATAGCCGAAGCTTGCCAGTTTTGACAATCCTTGATTCGATTCGAAATGCTGCCTGCGAGCCCACAGGGAGAGGGGTGGGTGGGTAGAGTATCTGCAAAGGCAAAGACCGAAATAACGCTAAGCAGCACAAAAGACATAAAAGTCTTTAATCAAAAGCGAGAGATCTACTCAAGGAAATAATGCATCAAAGCCGATGAGTTAGATTGGATGGACACCACCGGAATTTTGCCTTTTAGCCTAAGTAATTTGAAGATTTTTTTTGTAAGTGCTCTATTTGTATGGCTTTTTACATTTGGATCCCGAGCCATTGCCGGGAGGCTTGGAATTGTAGCCAAGAGAAACAGCCGACGTAGGCATGAGCGAGACACGCCTCTTTTGGGTGGGTTGGCTTTTTATCTTGTGATGGGTGGAGTCACACTCTTTCGGCTTCTCTTCAAAGATTTCATTGGAGGCCCAGAGGTTCATTTTGATTTTGAACTCGCATTCCTCGTTGCTCTCACCCTTATTTTTGCTGTGGGCATTATGGATGACTGGATGGAGTTAAAAGCCCTACCCAAATTTTCGGCCCAAATCGTAGCAGCGGGGCTCGTTCTTTATTTTCATCCTTCGAAACCAACTCTGTTTGTCCAAGTTGGAGTTCCTCAGTTTTTGATGTTGCCACTGGGAGTGTTTTGCATTGTGGGGCTTATCAATGCGATGAACATGATCGATGGATTGGATGGACTTTGCGCTGGCATTACGGCTGTGAGTTCGATCGCTTTTGCTTTTATATTATCTATTGATTATATTGAAAATAAACATCAGCTTCTGATCCTCATGGCACTGGGGGGGGGCTGTATTGGATTTTTATTTCATAATTTTTATCCCGCAAAAATTTTCTTAGGTGACAGTGGGAGTTTGCTTTTAGGCTTTGTTTTAGGTTTTTCTGCTCTTTTTGTGCCTGTACATCAGCCCGCTCTTGTGTCTTCCACAGTACCACTTTTTGTTTTAGGACTTCCACTCTTTGATGTTTTATTTTCAATCCTGAGAAGATTTAGACTGAGTCGATCTGTCTTTAAGGGGGATCGAAGTCACATCCATCATCGACTTCAGCAAGTGGGAATGAGCCATCGCTCTGTTGTTTTGCTCCTGCTGATTTGTTCGGCCTATTTAGGTGTGTCTGGATATTTTTTAGCTAAAGTGTCTATAAATGAAACTTTTTTTGTCTATGTGTCGGTTGTTCCGTCTTTAGTTTTTTGGTTTATTTCTCTTTATTTTATGGAACGTCGCTTGTCTTATCAAACTGCAAAATTTGGCCATCTTTTTTTGAAACATGAAGATTTGAAATTGAGGGATCGAAATCGGTTATTAAAGTTTGTGCACACACAGCTGCGGGATTACCATCAATATGGAAAACCTTTTACTGTAGTGGCCATTGATTGTGCAGATTTCATAAAAGAATTGGCTCACGAAAAACCACATCGAATGGTCGCATTTTATATGAATATTTATAGTATTTTAAAAATGAGATTAAGGGAGTCCGATCTCATTGGGAGAGTGAGTGAGCACCGTTTTGCAGCACTCTTGGTGGGAGCAAACTCGAGCGATGGCGCCGATCTTGCGGTGATCAACTATCTCAATACTAAAATCAAAGATTTGCAAGAATCTTATCAAGTATTTCAGAGCCATCCTCACCGGCCCGAAGGATTTCGGGTTTATCAGTTTCCCATCGAGGCAAGCCGTGTTTGGCAAGTGCTTGGAATCAATGAGTCAGAACTAGAAAATTCTAATAATATACCCCTTCAAAAGGCGAGTTAGCACAGCGTAGCTAGACGCGGATCTCTCCCCGTCCGGTAACCTACAGGGGGTTGTAGAGTCGACAAATAGTAGTTGACAAAATTAATCAATAATTGTACAAATACCTGGGTTGTGTTGTATGTGGCGGTTTGTTTTTGTTCTTTTATTTGTTCCTTTTGTGATGAGCGCAGGTTGCGGCCGTAAACTCAATGGTCGATTTGACTGTTCGGAAGTGAGTTCTGATCAAAAGGCAGCTTTTATGGCGCCTCTCGAGGAGTATGCTGTAAAAATCAAATGGGATTCTCATTTTAACTCCGAAGAGCATCTGGCATTGCAACAGTCGGTGGACACTTGGAATCACCTCAATGAATCCAAAGGACGAGGGCCTTTTTTTGAGTTAGAATCAACTCCCACCGCAGCCCTAGAGGATTCTTCGCTCTTGTCTAAAAACAAAGTACCTTGCGAAAAGCTCTCTGATACAGAGAACTCCTTGTCGGTAAAAGTTGTTCGCTCTGATTCGCTTTGGAGTCAGTTGGGGTTGACATCCCGTAACTCGGCGGTGACTTTGAGGTGTTACGAAGATGATATTTTGGCAAAACAAATTATTTTAGTAAATATTAAATATTTACACAAAGGCCAAGAGGTCAGCGTTTTTACCCATGAGTTAGGACATGCTTTGGGGCTTGACCACAGTTGTTTGCAAGGCTGCGCGCAATTGCCGTTTGAGCACCCTTATCATCGGGCAGTGATGTACCCGTTTCTCCGCTCGACGGAGATCAAAGAAAACCTATCGCTAAATGACCAAAATCGTGCGAATTGTTTATATCGATGATTTTATTGATTCTAACCACAGGAATGGTGGGGTTCGTCCACTCTCTTTCGCCGGGGCATTGGCTACCCGTCGTCCTTTTGGCCAAAGGTAGAAAGTGGCCTCTAAAAAAAGCTCTTTTTGGAGCCCTTGTGGCCGCTAGCGGGCATATCTTTATTTCGATTTTATTTGCAGGGACTGCGATTTTCCTGGGAGCGCATTATCTTGCGCAATACGAAGAAATCATCGAGCGCTATTCGAGTTTGATTCTCATTATATTTGGTCTCATTTTTTCGACAGTGGCCTACAAAAAACATGAGCGTTGCCATGGGCACACTCACCATGGACCTAAGCCCATTTCGAATAAACCCTATTGGTTTTTATTTAGCTTGGGCCTTTCGCCCTGTGTAGCAGTCCTGCCTCTCTTTATTGCAGTTTCTGGAAAGGGTGGTTTGGCTATTATCTTAACTGTGATTTCGTTTGTCTTTGGAGTTTTAATTGCACTGGTTGGCTGCACCGCAGTGGTGACCCAGGGGTTACTCAAAGTCGATCATCCCCTTTTTGAACACCACGGAGATTTGATCACAGGGGTGTGTATTACAATCATGGGAGTATTGCTGTTTTTTATAAAGTAGGACCCGCTGACTCTATTTAAAATTTTCCACCACACACTCGAAATATTCTTTTACAAGTTTCTGAACAATTTCTTGAGCAGGCAAAATTTCGTCGATCAATCCGACTCCCTGTCCGGCAGACCAAACTTCTTTGTAGGTGTGCCCTGTGATGGCTTTTCTGAGGCTTTCTGAGCCAATCCAGTTTCTGAGCATCCGC
>CAZBEI010000017.1:0-2567 GCA_964490895.1 uncultured Bdellovibrio sp.
CAATATTCCACTTTACTCCACAGTCAATCAAGCCTATTCGGATTTTTCCTGATCCGAATTTCTTTTTTTCTTTTGAAGAAACAAAAGGCAAAAGATTTTCTAAATCAGGATCAAAAAAAGTGGGGGGGTTTTTAGAGATCCATCCCTCGGGTTCAATTCGGCATAATATTTTAGCGCTGGATCGTAAAATATGGATCAGGTGTCTTGTATCTAGAGCAATGACACCCGGGATTCCCTGCTCTTTGAGCCATTGATCAAGCGAGTAACGGCTATTCCAGTGAAAATTTTCGCTTGTACCGGTGCTCAGCAAAACACCAGCCACTTGGGCTTTTTTACTCTCAAAGCCGCAGGCAGGGGGATGCGTGAGCAAAGGGAATCCATAATTTCCAATTTCGGGGTAAGCAAAAATAAGAATTTGCCCGTAATACGAGGGATCTGTCATGGCTTCAGAGTAGCCCACCATCCCTGTTGTAAAGACGAGCTCTCCAGATCGCGCCAGAGGTGCTCCAATGAGATTTCCTCGATAGGTCATTCCATTTGACAAAATAACCGAGCATTCGTTGGGTTTAGTCCAGTTCGAATTCATTTTTATAATTTACTTTCAATGCTGGATTTTGCAATTCTTTGCGCAAAAAGCAATTTCCGACAGCTAAGGTTTCTATATCAGAACCCATAAAACACCTAAAAGCATCTTCTGGGGAACACACAATGGGTTCTCCTCGCACATTAAAAGAAGTATTGACTAAGACGGGGCAATCGGTTTTTTTATGGAAAGCTCTCAAAAGCTTGTAGTACATGGGATTTGTTTCTTCGTGTACCGTTTGGACTCTTGCCGAATAATCAATATGAGTGACAGCAGGAATGTCAGAGCGAACAATATTGAGTTTGTCGATTCCGAAGAGTAGGTTTTCTTCTGGGCTCATTTTTTTCTGCTTTTTTTGCACTACATCTGCCACTAAAAGCATGTAGGGGCTTGGAGAGTCCAAATCAAACCACTGGCTCGCATATTCGGACAAAACAGAAGGTGCAAAGGGTCTAAAACTCTCCCGGTATTTAATCCTTAAATTGAGGGTTTTTTGCATGCTTTGAGATCTTGGATCACCTAAGATGGATCGGCTTCCAAGCGCTCGTGGGCCAAACTCCATTTTTCCCTGAAACCACCCGAGGGCTTTTCCACGGTCCAAAGATTCGACTGCGCTTTCGAGGAGTTTGTCTGATTCTAAAATTTCAAATTTTGCACCTACTTTTCTTAAGCGGGTTTCAATTTCTGCTTGAGAGTATTCAGGACCTAAATAAGAACCCTTCATCGCGTCCATATTTTCAGGGTGCACATGACGTGGTTTATTAAAGTGCATGTGGTAGGCAGCAAGCGCTGCACCAAGAGCACCTCCTGCGTCTCCAGCTGCAGGCTGAATCCAGATGTTTTCAAAACAGCCGTCTCTCAAAATTTTTCCATTGGCCACACAGTTTAATGCTACCCCACCAGCAAGGCACAGGTTTTTTTCGCCTGTCTCACGAGCTGCGGCACGAGCTAAGCGTAAGACGGCTTCTTCGCATACTTTTTGTATCGAAGCTGCTACATCCATGTGGAACTGGGTGAGCCTGTCTTCGGGACTGCGTATTTTTTGGCCAAAGAGCTGACTAAATTTTTTATTGACCATTTTTAGCCCCGTACAATAGTCAAAGTAAGACAGATCTAATCTAAATGAGCCATCTTCTTTGAGGTCTATCAGGTGGTCCAAAATAGTTTGAGTATATTGAGGCTCGCCATAGGGTGCTAGGCCCATGACTTTGTATTCGCCAGAGTTGACCTTAAATCCTAAGTAATAAGTAAAAGCAGAATAGAGTAATCCAATTGAGTGTGGGAAATGAATTTCTTTTAGGGCTTTGATCTGATTGCCTTGCCCCAGGCTAAGACTCGTTGTGACCCATTCGCCCACTCCATCCATGGTGATAATGGCGGCAGATTCGAAGCGAGAAGGAAAAAAGGCACTGGCAGCATGAGATTGGTGGTGTTCTGCAAATAAAATTTTCTCGTCGACATTATTTCGAGCACCCATTTTTTGAAAGCTTTTTTTAAGGATGCTTTTTTGAAAAAGCTTATCTCTTAACCACAGTGGCATCGCCAACGAAAAACTCTTAAACCCGCGTGGTGCAAAGGCCAGGTAAGTTTCAAGTAAACGTTCAAATTTTGTAAAGGGCTTGTCATAAAAAACAAAGGAGTCGATTTGATCTAAATTGATTTTAGCTTCTGACAGGCAAAATCCAACAGCATGGTAGGGAAACCGTGAGTCGTGTTTTTTGCGTGTAAAGCGCTCTTCTTGGGCGGCCGCGATGATTTGGCCCTCTTCGATGAGGGCGGCGGCACTGTCATGGTAGTAAGCAGAAATTCCAAGAATTCTCATTTTTTAAAATAAAGTATAAACAAAGGGCGCAAACACGGAGCCCTGGCTTGTGATCAGAATAATCCCGATCAGTATCATTAAAACCAATAGAGGCAAAAGCCACATTTTTTTTCTCTCTTTGAGAAACATTAAAAATTCCTTAAAAAAAGACATAAGTCCTCT
>CAZBEI010000018.1:0-23839 GCA_964490895.1 uncultured Bdellovibrio sp.
AAGAAAAGGATTTTGGGTGGAGCGGATGTTGCTTAGATCTGTCGGCAATGTCAGTCTAAAAAATCTTCGGCCAGGAGAGTTGCGTTTCCTGAAACAGGGTGAAGCTCAAGGTTTGCTATTGACTTCTACAAGGCCGAGGCCCTAGATTACACGCACAAATCAATATCGCGGGGTGGAGCAGCCCGGTAGCTCGTTGGGCTCATAACCCAAAGGTCGTAGGTTCAAATCCTACCCCCGCAACCAAAAAATTCCAGTTGTTAATGACTAAAAAGTCTAAAGTAGCGAAACCAAATACGAATGGTAAGTATTCACCCCACTCCAGAATGCGACAAGGGAGTTTCTTGGGGGGGAGCTTGTTTGCGCAGCTCAGCAAATCTTTAAATGAAACTCGTCTGAAACTTCTTAAAAAATAACTTGTTTTATAAAATCGCTAACTGTGTTAGCATTAATATAATGTCTAAAAAAATAGAAGAATTACGAGCACTTAACAACGACAAGCACCTTAAAATATATGATAACTATCAGCAGGTTGTTGATATAATCGAAAAATCGCCAATATACTTGGCGATTGATAAAAACCCCCAAGGTCAAATCTATACCTTGATTGGGCCTAGGCAAGTCGGAAAGTCAACTCTGATAAAAATGTTAGGAGTTGCGCTTTCTGGCAAACACAACCTCGAAGGACACTGGATTGATGTAAGTCTCTGTGAATCTCCAAAAGAATTATCTGAGGAGCTTAAAAAACTCATTCTAGATTTGCCAGATCAAACTGGAGTGCTTTTGGTTGATGAAATCTCTACAGTTCCAAATTGGCAACTTGCACTGAGATCTCTGCACGCAGAGGGATTACTTAAAAAAATTCTCGTTGTATGCACTGGGAGCAGCTCAAAAGGGATCTCGGATGCTTCCGAGCGCCTCCCAGGCAGAAAAGGTGGAGGGAAAACTTTTTACTTATTCCCTCATTCTTTTTTCGAATGGATCAAAGAAAAACAACCCACTTTTCAACAAAAGTTAGCAGAAAATTTTAAATCTTCTGCTTTTAGTCAAACACCTGCTTTTCTGCACAAAAAATCGAAAGACTTCCTGTTTCTAAAAGAGCCTTGGCAAAATTATTTGCTAGCTGGAGGATTTCCGATTCCCAGAGAAGAATTTTATCGCCACAAAACCATTTCAGATACGACTTTCGAAGTTTATAGAGACTGGATTTTAGGAGAATGGAGTAAAACGAGAGTCAGTTTTCACTCAATCAGGACGCTCTGCTTGAACCTGATAGAAAATCTTGGGAAGCTTTCGTCATGGGAAAGTCTCAAAAAAAACACAGACATAGCCAGCCATTCTACAGTGAAGTCTATTATTGAGGATCAAGAAAAAAATTTTGCTTTATCCATTCTAAGAAATATTGATCCTGGTAAGAAAATTTTTTTAAACTCTAAGCAGAAAAAAATTTACCCTATTGACCCTTTTATTGCGCATGTTTTTTATGCAATCGGGAAAGGAGTTTCTGATCATTTTTTTGCTTTTATTAAAGATCAACTTCAAGATAAAAGTTATTACTCAAAAATAGCAGAACTTGCTATTGTTTCTCAGCTCCATCAAGGTATTTTTTTGGGGAATTTAGGTTATATCTATAGTTCTCAAACAGGAACGGAGATTGACTGTGCAGTCCTTACACCAGAAGCAGCAATTGGAGTAGAAGTGAAAACAGGAGAAGCTTTACTCACTCCAAAACAAATTGAACTCTCGAGACATCTAGATGCTTTTTACCCTGTCGGGGAGTCTCATAAGCTCATTGATCTCTCTTTATTTGCTTGGCTTGTTTCTTATGTGGACTGAATTTCCGAAATCACGAGCGGAAGACTCTAGTGTCAGTTCTAAAAACTTTTGCTAACCGATTTGCCATTTTTTGTCCAATAGTACGGACACCACTTTCCATTTGGGAAATCCAAGACTGTGGACATCCCAGTTTTTCTGCGACTTCTACTTGAGTCAATTCATCTCCCAAGGCATCTAGCTGGATCCATTGACTACAAAACAGAGAAACTGGGGAATACCAACCCATTACTTCATAGTGATGGGCCTTTTTGCGTCCACAACGCGAAAAGCATAGTCAGGGCTTCCTCTTATTTTCAATCGCGGCCTGAGCAGCACTCAAGCTTGCAATGGGTATACGATAAGGAGAGCAGCTGACGTAGTCTAATCCAAGACGGTGACAGAGTTTTACGGAAGCGCTTTCTCCACCATGCTCACCACAAATCCCTACTTTTAACTCTCGAGAGGTTTCTCGCCCTTCGCGGATAGCAATGTCCATGAGGCGTCCCACCCCAGAGGGATCTAGGCTTGCAAAGGGGTCTTTTTCATAAATTTTTGCATCTAAGTAATCTTTCAAGAACATCCCTGAATCATCTCGAGACAATCCATAAGTTGTTTGGGTGAGGTCGTTCGTGCCGAAGCTAAAAAAATCTGCATATTGTGCGATCTCACCCGCAGTCAAAGCAGCACGTGGAAGTTCGATCATGGTGCCAATGAGGTAATTTACATTGAGCTTTTTTCCAGCCTTTTGCGAGTAGTGATTGAGAATTTTCTCAATTTCTGTTTCGCAGTAATCCCGAATAAACTTTAACTCTCTCCAATCGCCCACCAGTGGGATCATGATTTCAGGCGTGATTTTAAATCCTTCCTCTAAGACCAGTTCGCACACGGCTTCCATGATTGCCCGAACTTGAGTTTTATAAATTTCTGGAAAACTCACTCCCAGTCTACACCCGCGGTGACCGAGCATTGGATTAAATTCATGAAGAGACTCTGCCTTACGTTTTAAGCGTTCGTAGGAGATATCGATTTTAGCTGCAAGAGCTTGGAGTTCTCCGTCTGATTGTGGAATAAACTCGTGCAAAGGAGGATCGAGCAACCGAATCGTCACAGGCAACCCTTTCATTTCTCTAAAAATCCCCTTAAAATCGCCCTTTTGCATGGGGAGGATTTTTTCTAATGCTTTTTCTCTCCCAGAGAGTTGGTCCGCTAAAATCATTTCTCGAACTGCATCAATGCGATCCGGATCAAAAAACATATGCTCTGTTCGGCAGAGTCCAATTCCCTGGGCTCCAAATCTCCGTGCCACTTTGGCATCTTGTGGAGTGTCAGCGTTTGCACGCACTCCCAAGGTGCGATAGAGGTCGACCCACTTCATGAGCTCCTGAAAATCTTTATTCAATCCAGGAGAAATCGTCGGCACTTTCCCTTCGATGACCTCACCCGAGCTTCCATCAAGAGTGATAAAATCACCTTCCATTAAAATCCTAGAGCCAATCGTCATTTCTTTTCGGTCGTAGCTTATTTTTATAGCGCTACAACCAGAGACACAACACTTGCCCATACCGCGTGCGACCACGGCAGCATGCGATGTCATTCCACCTCGAGCGGTCAAAATCCCTTCGGCCACACTCATGCCATGGATGTCTTCGGGCGATGTTTCGATTCGAACTAAAATTACTTTTCTATTTAAATCTTTGACCCATTTTTCTGCTGTATCTGGATCAAACACAATGTGTCCACTCACAGCTCCCGGAGAGGCTGGGAGTCCTTTGCAGAGGATTTTCTTTTGTGCTGTTGGATCTAATCGGGGATGCAAAAGCTGATCGAGTTGTTCGGGAGCTATTCTTAAAATCGCCTGCTCTTTTGTGATGAGTTTTTCTCTGACCATATCGATTGCAATCCGAAGCGCTGCAGGGGCTGTTCTTTTGCCCGTTCTGGTTTGGAGCATGTAGAGCTTTCCACGTTCTATTGTAAATTCAATATCTTGCATGTCGCGGTAATGTTTTTCTAATTTCTGATAAACTTTTACTAATTCTTTGTAAGCTTTAGGGAGAGTTTGCTCAAGTGTATGAAGTTTTTCTGTCGAAGAGTGCCTTGAACTTTCGTTGATAGGTTGGGGGGTTCTGATTCCCGCCACAACGTCTTCGCCTTGGGCGTTGGGTAAAAATTCGCCAAAAAATTTCTTCTCTCCGGTCGAAGGGTCTCTCGTAAAAGCCACTCCGGTGGCACAGTCTTGTCCCATATTTCCAAAAACCATTGATTGTACATTGACAGCGGTGCCCCAGCTCTCTGGGATTTCATTTAATTTACGATAGGTGATCGCACGCGGACACATCCAAGAACTAAACACAGCACCAATGGCTCCCCAAAGCTGCTCCCAAGGATCCTCTGGAAATTCTTTTCCCTGTGTTCGAACCAAGTGTTTAAATTGAGCGACCAATTTTTTTAAATCTTCAGCATTTAATTCGGTATCTGTTTTTACGCCACGTTCAGTTTTTATATCCTCTAAAAGAGACTCGAAAAGATTGGAGTGAATTCCTAAAACCACATCGGAGTACATCGTGATAAAACGTCTATAGCTGTCGTAACTGAAACGAGGGTCTTTGGATTCCTCGATGAGTCCTTGAATCGTTTCGTCATTGAGTCCTAAGTTCAAAATCGTATCCATCATCCCAGGCATTGATGCTCTGGCACCCGAGCGGACAGAAACTAAAAGGGGGTGTTTGCGTTTGCCAAACCCACGGTTCATTAATTTTTCGACACGAGTCAAAGCGCTCTTAACTTGAGCGTCAAGATATTTCGGATAAGATTTTTCGTGTTCATAAAAATAGGTGCATACTTCGGTTGTGATCGAAAAACCAGGAGGTACGGGTAGCCCGAGTTTTGTCATTCCGTGGAGATTTGCGCCTTTGCCACCGAGCAACTCTTTTTGGGTTTCTTGCCCGTCTGCTTTTCCGCCCCCGAAAGAATAAACCAGTTTCGCAGACAAGGTTTTGCTCGATGTCTTATTTGGCCCAGTTTTGAATTTTTTCTTCGATAACTCGGCTGAGGTTTTCTGCGGGGAACCTTTCTTGCGCCATGCTGTCTCTGTGCCTAAGTGTAACCGTGTGGTTTGTGAGAGTGTCATAATCGATCGTAACTCCAAAGGGTGTACCGATTTCATCTTGGCGTCGGTACCGTTTGCCAATGGATCCCGAGCCATCAGTAGTGACACGGAATCTCTTTTTTAAATCATTATAAACCTTGTCTGAATATTCGCAGAGTTCGGCCTTCTTCATCAAGGGAAAAACACTTACTTTGTAGGGAGCAAGTTTGGGATGAAGTTCTAACCACGTGCGTTCTCCGTCAAATCGAAAAGAATCAGCTAATGCGACCAAAACAGTCCGATCTGCTCCTGCTGAAGTTTCGACAATAAAAGGAATAAATCGCTCTTTACTCTCCTCGTCAAAATATTCGAGTTTTTTGCCACTGTATTGTTGGTGGCGATTTAAGTCAAAGTCAGAGCGGTTATGGATTCCTTCGAACTCTTGCCATCCAAAGGGGAATTCGTATTCAATATCAAAAGCTGCCTTTGCGTAGTGGGCCAGTTCTCCGGGTCCGTGTTCATGAAATCTGAGTTTATTTTTCCTCAACCCCAAACTCAAATTCCACTCCAACCTTGTTTGTTTCCAGCGTTCAAACCAGTCTGTGTCCGTTCCTGGTTTGACAAAAAATTGCATTTCCATTTGTTCGAATTCGCGAGTTCGAAAGATAAAATTTCCTGGAGTGATTTCGTTTCTAAAAGCTTTTCCTATTTGTGCAATTCCGAAGGGGACTTTCTGTCTTGAGGTTTGTTGGACATTCAAAAAATTAACATAGATTCCTTGAGCTGTTTCGGGGCGCAAATAGACAATAGAGGCCTCTTCTTCGACGGGGCCCATAAAAGTTTTAAACATGAGGTTAAAGAGTCTGGGCTCCGTGAGTTCTCCGCCACATTCAGGGCATTTTTTCCCATCACCTATTTTGTCTGGCCGAAATCTCGTCTTACATTTCTTGCAATCCACCAGAGGATCTACGAAACCAGCGACATGGCCTGAGGCTTCCCAAACTTTGGGGTGCATAAGGATAGCAGCATCGATTCCTTCGATATCTTCGCGATCCGTCATCGCGTACCACCAAAGGTCTTTGATGTTGCGCTTAAGCTCAACACCGAGAGGGCCATAGTCCCAACAGGCATTGATTCCGCCATAGACTTCGCTGGAGGGATAGACAAACCCTCGCCTCTTGCAGAGAGAAACTAAGTCAGCCATGTCTTTTAGGTCGGTGGGGCGTTCATTCGTATTTGCATTCATTGTTATCCAGAGCTACCCTAGGATTTACTCTTATGCAATTCAGTTTTTTAGTGTTTTTCTTTACACTTTTTAGTTCTGCAGGGCTAGCCCAAGATCTTCAATTTAGACTCACAGCAGAACCTGCAACTTTAGATTGGACCTTGGCGCGGAGCTCGCACGAGACTTATCTTATTATGAATATTATGGAAGGACTTGTTGAGGTGGGAAGTGACCTCAAAGTGTCTCCCGCGTTAGCTGAAAAATGGGATCTGTCTCCAGATGGAAAAACATACACCTTTTATATTCGAAATGGCGTCAAGTGGTCTGACGGAAAGCCACTCAAAGCTTCTCATTTTAGAGACTCTTGGATTCGCCTTTTAAATCCTAAAACACATTCGAGTTATGCGAGTTTCCTCTTTGATATTGAAAATGCCGAAGAATATCACCTCGGGAAGATCAAAGATTCAAGCAAAGTGGCTGTGTTTGCAAAAAGTGATCTGGTTTTCGAAGTTAAACTCAAAAAACCAGTGAGTTATTTTATTGACCTCCCCTCATTTTGGGTCACTTTCCCAGTCCGTTTGGATTTGATTCAAAAATACGGCAAACAATGGACGGATCCTAGTAAAATAGTCACTCTAGGTCCCTATTTGCTCACAGAGTGGAAAAAAAATCGTGCCATTATACTTAAAAAAAATCCTCACTATTATCGAGCCTCTTTATTGAACCCGAAATCCCCAAACAAAGTGACTGGTTGGATTGAGCCCGATGATCTCAAGAGTCGAAAATTTTTTGAGCAAGGAAAAACAGATTTTTTATTAGAGGTGACGACTCAGGATTTATTCAAAAAAGATTTAAAAGCAAAAACTCTCCAGTTCCCTTATTTGGCCACATTTTATCTGGGGTTTAATGTGGGGTGGGGCCCCCTCAAAGATCCAGACTTAAGAAAGGCAATTGCTTTGGCCATCGATCGGGAGGGGATTCCTGCCACGCTTCAGGGTGGACAAACTTTAGCGCAAGGATGGATTCCCCCCGGACTCGAAGGGCATCAGAGAGAGGCCACTCTTTCGGGGACTATTTTTGACGCCAAAGCGGCTTTGATTAAAGCGGGGTATCCCGAAGGGCAGGGCTTTCCAGCGCTTCCTCTTTATGTGGAGAAATTTGATGGAGCTGCTTTGTTGGCGGAGTTGATTTCTAAAAACCTAAAGCAAAAATTAGGGATTATGACTGTCGAAAAAATCACTTCTCCAAAAGATTTTCAAAGAGCTCTCCGGAATGGGCGTGCAGCTTTGTTTGTCACACATTGGGGCGCAGATTTTCCAGACCCCCTCAATTTTTTAGAGCTTTTTACGTCTCAAAATAGCGCCAATTTAACTTTTTGGAAAAACAAAGAGTATGACCAATATGTCACAAGCGCGAGGAAGATCCTAGATCAACTGGCGCGAGTGAGTCTCTATCAGGCTGCCGAAAAGCTCCTCTTACAAAAAGAAGTGGCTATTTTACCGTTGTTTTATAGAAAAAATACAGTCGTGATCGGTCCAAGGGTGGAATCTTTAGAGATTTCGCCTCTCAATTATTTATTTTTTAAGAATGTCACTATGAAATAGAAGTGAGTCACTTAGTTTTATGTGGCATGGAATCTGGCATATTCTCCCCGCTGTTCCATGAGCGAGGCATGTTTTCCTGTTTCTACAATTTCGCCATCTCTTAAAACAAAAATCTCGTCAACGTTCTTAATCGTAGACAAACGGTGTGCAATAATAAGAGTTGTTTTGGACTCCATCAATTCTTCGAGAGCTTTTTGGACTTCCCTCTCTGAGGCGGAGTCTAAATTCGAGGTGGCCTCATCCAGGATCAAAATGGGTGCATTTCTCAAAAAAGCACGTGCGATGGCAATGCGCTGTCTTTCTCCTCCCGAAAGTTTATGTCCTCGATCCCCTACAAGGGTTTTAAAGCCCAGTGGGAAGGATTCGATAAACTCAAGTGCATGGGCTTTTCTCGCAGCTTTTTGGATCTCAGGGAATGTAGAGTCTAACTTACCGCAGCGGATGTTTTCTTCTAAAGTGTCATTAAATAGAAATAAGTCCTGGCTGACAACGGCGATCAATTTTCTTAAGTTTGACAGGGAGAGTTCTCGAATGTCTTGGTTGTCAATCAGGATGGTTCCTTGGCTCACATCAAAAATACGTGGGATCAAATTTAAAAGAGAGCTTTTTCCAGCCCCGCTTTCTCCCACAAGGCCGATCGTTTTTCCCTTGGGGATGACAAAGCTGACGTTTTTTAAAACCATTCTCTCAGGGGCATCCGGATAAGAAAAACAAACCTGTTTGAAGCTAATCGCTTGTTTAAATTCTTGGATAGGTTTTGGCTCTGGAGCTTCGTGCAGATGAGATTTCCAATCAAAAACTTCGAAGATCCTTTTGCAAGCGGCTGATGCTGTGTGGAGTTTGATGTTGACCTCATTGAGCATTCGTAGGGGATTGACCATCAAGAAAAAAGCCGTAAAAAAAGCGAGCAAGTCAGAAGGACTCATTCGGCCGTAGACGACTTCTGCGCCCCCATAATAAATCACTCCCGCAATGGCAAAAGAGGCAATGAGCTCTACCATCGGGTGGGCGGCTTCTTCTAAGATGGCTGTTTTGAGTAAAAACCGGGTAAATTTTTCTAACTTTTCCCTGAATTTTTTCTGAATGTATTTTTCTAAGCGGAAGGCATTGATCACTCGAACGCCCGTAAAGCTTTCTTGCAAAGTGGAGTAGAGCTTGGCGTTTTCTTCGGCCATTCGTTGAATGTAGCGTTTTAAGTTTCTCCCCGTGGCCGAAAAAACCCAAGCCAATAGCGGGATAATTAGGCCAATGAGGAGAGTGAGTTTCCAATGGAGGTAAAAGGCGCCACCCAATAAAACCAAAAGGGTAAAAGGCTCTCGGATAATAATATTGATGCAGGAGAGCCCCGTGTCAATATATTGTGGGTCTGTCCCTACTCGCGAAATCAGAGTCCCCACACTTTGTTTTGTAAAATGATCTGAGGAGAGTCCCATGAGATGATGGAAGAGGTCGTTTTTAATTTTTTGATTGACGCGGGCAACGACAATTCGCAAAAGGTAATAGTGAAGAAAACGGACGATAAAATTTACAAAATAAATGGTGATAAAAAGAAACGGAAAAATAAAAAGTTTTCTAGCATCCCGACTCGCAAAGAGGTGATCTCCAATGTATTTGACCAAAAAAACGGGGCTCCCTCGCAAAATAGACAGTGGGATAGCCAATAACCCGCTGGCTACAATGAGCCAGAGGTAGGGACGTAAATAGGGTTTAAGTCGGAGGAGTTCTTTCATTTATGACATGTTTATATTAGAATTACCGCAATGAGCAAAGTAAAAGTTCTAGTCGTCGGTGGGGCAGGCTACGTTGGCAGTGGAGCTTGCGCTTGGCTCCTGGATCAAGGGCACGAAGTCTGGGTTTTAGATGATCTTTCGACGGGTCACCGTGAACTTGTCTTGGGCAGTGGTTTTACACTAGCTCGGGCGGGTGACAAAAAAGCGCTTGGCTCACTTTTGAGAGAGCAACAATTTGACTGCGTCATGCACTTTGCCGCCAGCTGCTTGGTAGCCGAAAGTGTCCAAAAACCCAAAGAATATTACGAAAACAATGTTCTACAGACTCAGGCGCTTTTAGAGAGCCTTATTGAATATGGCCCGAAACGGTTTATTTTTTCTTCGACTTGCGCCATTTTTGGGATCCCTGAGTTTGGTGCACACGAAAAAACTCCACGTATTACAGAGCACATGCCTAAAAAACCTATCAATCCCTATGGTGAGACAAAACTTCAGGTAGAAGAAATGCTTGCTCAATTTTCCAAAGCTCATGGACTTTGCTCGATTGCATTGCGGTATTTTAATGCCTCAGGTGCAGAAACTCAACTCCGTGTAGGGGAGTGGCATCGAATCGAAACACATTTGATCCCCAATATTCTTTCGGCGGTCCTGAAAAACGCCCCAGTTGAGGTTTATGGAGAGGATTACCCCACACCAGATGGCACATGCATTCGAGATTACATCCACATTTCTGATTTGGCTCAGGCGCACGAAAAAGCCATGCTTAAGCTCATCGCAAACAAGAACACAGGTGGCTCTTTTGATGTTTACAATCTTGGAAATGAAAATGGGTTTTCTGTAAAAGAAGTTTTGAGTGCTTGCGAAAAGGTGGTGGGGAAAAAGATCATTTTTACTGTAAAAGACCGTCGTCCTGGAGATCCACCCAGACTGGTTTCGGATTCTACACTTGCAAGAAAAGAATTAGGCTTTAAGCCACAGTTTGCAAAATTAGAACAAATTGTAGAGTCAGCCTGGAGTTGGGAACAGAAAAAAAGGCTTCCGAGAAAAGCCGTTTTCTTAGATCGTGACGGAACTTTGAACGAAGATCCCGGTTACCTCAGTCACCCCGATCAACTGGTCTTGCTCCCAGGAGTGGGCGAAGCGCTCGCGCTTTTAAAAAAAGCTGGGTTTTTATTGATCGTGGTATCGAATCAATCTGGAGTGGGGAGGGGACTGGTCGAAGAATCCGCTATTCCTAAAATCCATTCCAGACTTCACGAGTTTCTAAAGCCCTATGGTGTTTTGATTGACGATTATTTTCTTTGCTTTCATGCTCCGGATGCAGGATGTGAGTGTCGGAAGCCTAAAATAAAAAATCTTTTAGAGGCGTCAAAAAAGTACAATATCAACTTGTCTCAGTCTTATATGGTAGGGGATAAACTTTCTGATCTGTTGGTGGGTAAAAATGCTGGATGCAAGGCTTCAGTTTTAGTTCGAACAGGCGAGGGAAAAAATACAGAGAAAGAACTCAAAAGCGGCCAAGCGGAGTTTATAGGGAGTTCTCTGGATGATGTGGCGCATTGGATTTTGAATTTAGAAAACGCAAACTCTTAAAAGACCCCTCTCCCTTTGGAAAAGCAGCCGGGAGATGATAGATCATGTATTTTTTTAAGATTTCAAATAATGACTGATGTTCTTCGAGAGAGGCTTTTTTTTGGTTTAAATACGATCTCAAGGGAGTGCTCAAGCTGAGTTTAAAATCCAGAAATACGGGAGTGCTCAGGCGAGTTTGTGTCTGAAATACTCCATTCTGAGCGCATGTCTCGCAAACGAAGTGGCCTGAAGAAATATTTAAAAATAAATATAAAAACAAAGTTTCGAGTCTTACTTTGCACTGGAAGCAGTTTTGAACTTGTGGCTGACAGCCACTCCACTGTAAAATTTTCCCGATGTAGCCATTGAGTAAGGGCAAAAAAATGTCTTCGTTGGTAGAGTGTTCATCTAAAAGCTGAAGAGCATTGGTGTAGAGACGAAATAACTCAGGGCACGCAAAACGTTCTGGGGCAAGTTTTAGCGCAAGCTCACTCATCACTCCAGCGGCGGCATAGGCGGCATAGTATTTTGGTATTTGGTCAAAACTTTTTTTTAGGGTCGCTTCTTGAAGGAAAAAAAGTTCAGCCTCCTTTTTTTCTGTAAAATTCCATTCGCTCAAAGCAAGGGGCTCGAGTGCTCCACCAAAGCGTCTTGAGCCGATCGAATTTTTTACTAAAACTGAAATTTTGCCATGGTTTGCTGTGAGGCCGGTCACAATGCGATGCCGGTCTTCGAAAGCCACCCACTTCAAAACAATACTTAAGTCTTGTTTATGTTCCATAAGTGCCCATCAATACCCATCATCAGTATAAAGACAAGAAGATCATAGTGGGTAGCATAAGAGAGGTTTGTTCTAAAAGAAAGCAGTCTTTACTTTAGTAGCACTTTATGAAATACTGATTTTATGCTGAAAAGAACACTCTGGTTAAATCGGATCGAAAAAGCCTGGCGTAAGAAATCTATTCTTTGGCTTTCGGGTGTAAGGCGGGCGGGTAAAACGACCCTTTGTCAGAGTGTTCCAGGGGCAAAATATTATGATTGTGAGCTTCCTAGCGTTAGAAATCTTGTGGAAGATCCAGAAGGGTTTTTGAAAGGTCACAAAGGTGAGCGACTGATTTTGGACGAGATTCATCGTTTGCAAAATCCCTCTGAAATCCTAAAAATTGCAGCAGATCACTTTTCGGATATTTTTATTATTGCGACCGGCTCGTCTACATTGGGTGCCTCAAAAAAGTTTAAAGATACATTAACTGGACGAAAGACCAACCTTTGGCTGACACCCATGGCTTTGCAGGATACAAAGGATTTTGGTAACTCGATCTTATCACATCGGTTATTTGCAGGAGGTCTCCCCCCCTTTTTTCTTGCTGAATCATTGGATAGAAAAGAATTCCAAAATTGGGTAGATGATTATTGGGCAAAGGACATTCAGGAGCTTTTCAGACTAGAGAGAAGACATGCATTTCAAAAATTTTTTGAACTACTCATGGCTCAAAGTGGGGGTATTTTTGAAGCATCACGATTTTCTGTGCCTTGCGAAATCAGTAGGCCTACGGTTCAAAGTTACCTTTCGGTGCTCGAAGCTACCTTTGTGGTTCATGTTGTGCGCCCCATGCATTCGAGAAAAGCGGTTGAAATCATTTCTTCTCCTAAAGTGTATGGGTTTGATACAGGTTTTATTTGTTTCTTTAGAGGCATTGATCAGTTGAGGGATGAAGATCGTGGTTTTCTCTGGGAACATATTGTACTCAATGAGTTCTATGCGCTCCAACAACACAGAAATATATATTATTGGCGTGATAAAAGGGGGCATGAAATAGATTTTATTCTTCAATCAGATCCTAAAAAACCCACAGCGATTGAATGTAAATGGAAGTCTAAGAAATTTGATCCTACATGCCTTGAAATTTTTCGAAATCATTATCCCAATGGATTAAATTATTGTTTAAGCTCTGACATCAACGAACCCTACAGCAGAGAATTTAAAAAATTAAAGGTTGAGTTCATTGGTTTAGAGCATTTAGGGGGAGTTGTGTGAGGTCCCGTATCGGGGGTAGACGATAAATTTGACGCCATAAGCCATGCATGTTATGTACTGCGTCATGTGTGGGGTAATTGCTATGTCAAGAGTCTTTAGACTCGTCTTGCTGGTGGGCGGATTTTTTATTTTTTCAACTTCTTATGCAGATGTCTGTCAAAATTCAGAAGAGGGGATTTTGTTAGAGTCACTGCAGTCCCCTAATCTGGTTGTTTTGGAATATGGGATGAGCACCTTCTCCAGAAGATTTGATTGCAACCGTGAAAGTGTAGAAGATTGGGACGTTGTAGAACAGGTCTTCGTTAGAGTGCTAAATTTTTTGAAAAATCCCGAGTATAAAAGCGCCCACCCCACCCCGACCGAAATTCGAGTTCGGAAAAAAGCATTTCAATTCCTAAGAAAACTGCATCCTGCAGTTCGGGAGTTATATAGTGTTGAACTGAGAGTATCGAAAATTGATACAAAAGAACTGGTCAGTCTTGCGCAAACCGAAAACGATCCCGAAAATGTTTTAGAGTTTTGGCCTTATTTAGAGGAGGACGCTCAAGCAGAGTTCCTTTTTCAGTGGTCTCAAAAACCAGAAAAAGAAAAAGAGTTCCTAGAGGCAGCAAGCAGGAGAATAGAGCACCCCAAGTTTGAAAATCTAGTCAATATGTGGATTCTCAGAAGTAAAACACATATTGATATCCAAAAAAGGATAGTCGCAATCCAAACTCTAGGGAGGTGGCTCCAAACCTATCCTGAACTCATGGCGCCTTTTTTCCAAACTTTTTTAGATTTGCTGGTGCATCATATTGGGCTACCCAGAAAAAAAGAAATTCAAGAAACGGCTTTGAGCGAGGCGGAAAAAATTCTCAATGCGTTCCACGCTGGGCTTGATGTGAAAGTGTTTGTTTTTTTTATTAAAAATGACCCTTATTTTTTTCACAGAATGAAAAATTTTGTAAAAGCACTCATCCTTCACAAGGGCTTAGATAGAATAAAGCCTGATTTATTTAAGACTCTTTTAACCTTAGCAGGTCCTCTTACTGAAGGAGCCATTGAGCAAGAGCGCTTTGTACTCCCTTTTTATGACGAACCCCTTCCCTGTGGTCGTCTGCTCACAATCCACAATTAACTTGACCTCCCCTCGCGTATAAAAAATAATAAGATCCTATGGACAAAAAATGGAATGACTTGCTGGATCAATTCGAGCAGAAAAAGAGAATTTTAAATAATGCCTGCAATCTCAAAGAAGCCCATATTCCTCTTCGCTTTTTTAGACAACAAGCCCAGTTCACCACTCCAGCCAGTGACTACTCCATGCTCGAAAAAGCCGTTCAGAATGGTTTTTCTGCCACCCCAAAAATTTTAGAAAAATTTAACATTACCGTTCAAAACTTAGCTCAAGCCTTGAGTGTCAACCCTGAAGCGATCCAAGCACTCCTAAACACGGCTCCCCATTCTCCATTTGTGATGGTGGATGGCGAAGATGCTCAGGCCTTAAGAGACGATGTCGTAGAAAGAGGCCGAAAAAATGCCGTAAAAATTTTTCGCGAAGGGAAGTGGGGTAAGACACTTAAGTTTTACCGCCCCAGTGGGCTTAGCCTTCGCTATTGCGTCAGAGATTTTGTCGAAGTTTTAGGAGAGGTGGGCGACAAGCTTGATGGCATTGTATTTCCGAAGCTCAATCACCCGGAAGAAATGCAGTATGTTTGCTCGCTCCTTTTAGCAATCGAAGAAAAATTGCAGCTTAAGCCCAATCAAATCAAACTCCAATTTTTGGTTGAATCAGGTTGGGGGCTCATCCACCTTTCAAAACTTGTAGAAATCTCGTTGCCCAGACTCACTGGAATTATTTTTGGAATTGCCGACTACAGTGCCGCAATCAACTTGCCCACGATTGACAATAACCACCCTGCTTGTGATCAAGCAAGGATGGCCATTGTCAACGCTGCAGGAGCCGCAGGAGTCCCTGCCATTGACAACATGACGGTCAATTATCCTGTGGCAAACGCTGCCTTTACCCCTGAACAAAATCGAGAACTTATTTTGAGTCGGCTCAAAGAGTGTTTCCAAGACGCCAGGCATGGCGCAGCTTTAGGGATGGATGGAAAATGGGTCGGCCATCCCCTCCAACTTTTTACTGTGCTTTTAGCGTATCACAGTGCAAAAGATACACGCGAAATAGAGACAGAAATCAGAAAACTAGAGGCCTATGACAAAGCCGTCTCCGACGAACGAGGGGCTACCATCATCGAGGGAGTCATGAGCGATCGTGCAACGGATCGACACGCCAGAGCAAAATTGAGAAAGCTCGTAGCCACAGGGCAGCTTTCGATCGAAAAAGCTCAGAAACTAGAAATCATCACATCCGCCGAAGCGGAAACACTCAAGGATTATTTATGAATGCACTCCTCATTGCAGAAAAAAAATTAAATCACGCGACACGGCATCTCTCTAAACAAGCATCTCCTAACGAGGCCGCTCTTTTTTTGCTCGCCAAAATGGCCTGCGAATTTGAGGCCGCAAAAGCACTTCAGGGCCTTCCTGCAGGATTAAATCAGGTTGTTGAAAAATTAAAAACCACTCAAGTCACCTCTTGTTTAAACTCAATTTGTTCAAAATTAGCTCAATCTCCACAAGATTTTGGGTTTAAAAATCCTGCAGAAGTTTTTAACCCCCTTGCAGACGATATCGACATCAAAGACTGGCCTAACGAAACTTTAGAGGAACATATAAAAATAGGTTTTGCGATTTCGCAACAGGGTCAAATCCCGGAGTACCCTCTGGATAAAAATCATAAAATCGTCCGAGAAACATTTAGGAAGTTCGCAGATACTTCGATTGTACATTTGGCAGAAAAAATCCATAGAGAAGACTTGTTAATTCCAAACGAAGTCATCATGAAATTAAGTGAGCTTGGGTGTTTTGGACTTTCCATTCCGGAGTCTTACGGTGGATTTCAATCTCAACTGGATCCAGATTATTTAGGGATGATCTTAGTGACCGAAGAACTCTCTCGAGGTTCTTTGGGGGCAGCCGGGAGTTTAATCACCCGGCCAGAAATTTTAGCCAGGGCTCTCCTTAAGGGAGGGACAGAAGTTCAAAAAAAATACTGGCTCCCAAAAATCGCCACAGGCGAAAAAATGGCCGCCATTGCGGTTACAGAGCCTGATTTTGGATCTGATGTAGCGAGTATTAAAGTCTCTGCTACGATGTGCAAAGAGGACTGGCTGATTCAAGGAACAAAAACATGGTGCACATTTGCTGGGCGAGCAGACGTGTTGGCGGTGCTTGCAAGAACCCATCCGGATCTTTCTATAAAGCACAAAGGGCTCTCTCTTTTCTTGGTCGAAAAACCTCAATCTGGAGACACTCATTTTAAATTTGAGCAACCCGGTGGAGGCAGTATGGAGGGCCGAGCGATTCCGACCCTGGGGTACCGTGGGATGCACTCTTTCGAAGTAAAATTTGACCGCTGGCTTGTCCCACAAAATGCTTTGGTCGGTGGTGAAGCTGGACTCGGGAAAGGATTTTATCTTCAGATGGAAGGGTTTGCAGCAGGAAGGCTTCAGACCGCTGCTCGGGCCAATGGGCTCATGCATGCAGCATTAGAAAAAGCGATTTCGTATGCCAACGAACGCGTAATCTTTGGAAAAAAACTGTCAGAACAAACGACCACAGCCGAAAAATTGGCCCGCATGACGGGAGCCCTTTTTGCATCTCGCGCACTCACTTACTATGCTGCAGAAAATCTTGAAGAAGAAGACGGGATCACTCTTGCAGCCATGGCTAAACTTTTTGCCTCGCAGCGTGCCGAGTGGCTTACGAGGGAGGCGCAACAAATCCATGGTGGAATGGGCTATGCAGAAGAATTTGCAGTTTCTCGGTATTTTGTAGATGCCAGAGTGCTTTCTATTTTCGAAGGTGCAGAAGAAGTTTTAGCCATTAAAATCATTGCGCCTGCACTACTCGCAAATCCTACACACAAAGGGCTTTCCGCATGAGCAAGATCCACTGGAAACCTTGGGCAGAAATCGCTCCTTCTCTAAAAGCGCCGCTGACAATGATCAACTCTCCTTCTTACGGGCGTTACCTCGAAGACTTTAATCCTGGAGAGGTCTTTACTCATCCCCGAGGACTCAGTTTTTATTCATCCTTTGCTCAGGAATTTGCAACGACTTTTATGGAGTCTTGTCCTCTCTTTTTAAATAAAACTTATGCAGAGGCACTCGGTTTCGAAGGTCCGATCGTTCCTCCCTTGATGGTGCTAGCAACGGCTTTAAGTCTCGGTGTACAAAACGAATCAGAAAAAGCGATTGCCCATTTGGGATATTACAATGTCTGTTTCCCTAGAGTGACTTATGCTGGTGATACTTTGCGCTCACTCACTCGAGTTTTAGATAGAAAAGAACGAGGAGGAGACCCAGGGATTGTGCATGTTCAAACTTTAGGGCTGAATCAAAAAAACGAAGTGGCTGTACGGTATGAGAGAAAAATTATGATTCCCACTCGCCCCAAAGGGATCGTACTCACAATTCACCCCAAAATAAATAGCCCCTTTCATTGGATTGACAGTGCAGAAATTTCGCTCCCCGAAAAAGCTGGAAAAACCATTCCAGGTTGGACCACAGGGAAAACCTATTTCGAAGATTTTACTCAAGGCGCAGTGATTGCCCATTTCAATGGCAGAACGATCACAGACGAGCACATTCCCTGGACCTATCGGATCGGAAACACACATCCGTTGCACTTTGATTCGATTTATACTCACGCACTTCCAGCGCCCATGGGAGGAGCGCCAGTGGTCTATGGGGGATTGGTTTTTGCTTGGATTGCAGGGCTCGCGAGCCGTGATACCACAGAAAATATGATTTGGGATTTAGGATACACCGAGGGCTACCACACACAGCCCGTACGCACAGGAGACACTCTTTTTGCAATTTCAAGAATTCTCCATAAAGAAGAGTCCTCATTTTTAGGTGCGGGTGTTTTGACGATCCAATTGATTGGCCTTAAAAACATGCAATGCGAAGCCGCGCTGAAAAAATTCGGAGACTCACTTTTTGTCAAAGAAAATGACAAAAAAAAGCAGGGCTTGGAAAAAATTTCAAATAAAATTTTTGAAATCGAAAGAAAAATCTTAGTGAGAAAAAGAACATGAGCCAAGAGCTTCCAGGGGAGTACCCTTTTACCCGAGGGATCCATGCAGGAGGTTATCGAGAACGCCTTTGGACCATCAGGCAATACAGTGGTTTTGGGACCCCCCAAGAAACCAATGAGCGATTTAAATTTCTCTTAGAACAAGGCCAAACAGGGCTTTCTATTGCGTTTGATTTGCCCACACAGATGGGGCTTGATTCGGATCATCCTCGTTCGCAAGGAGAAACTGGGAGAGTGGGAGTGGCTATTCATTGTATTTCGGACATGGAGGTGGTTCTCAAGGACATCCCCTTGGATAAAATTTCTATTTCAATGACGATCAATGCAACAGCGCCGATTTTAGTCGCAATGTTACAGGAGGTGGCAGAGCGCAGAGGGTTTGCACCTGCACAGATTTTAGGAACTGTACAAAACGATATTTTGAAAGAATATGTCGCGCGTGGGACTTATATTTTTCCACCCCGTCCTTCTCTGAGGCTTGCTACAGATCTGATTGTCCATTGTTCAAAACACATGCCCAAGTTTAACCCAATCAGTGTGAGCGGTTACCACATGCGGGACGCAGGATGCACGATCGAACAAGAGATGGGATTTGCGCTGGCCAATGCACAAGCTTATATGGATTCGACGCTTGCAAGAGGAATTAAAATTGACACATTTGCACCTCGAATTTCTTGGATTTTTAATACTCAAAACGAATTTTTTGCTGAGGTTGCAAAGTACCGCGCACTTCGAAGAATGTGGGCCCATTTGCTCAGAGAAAAATATCTTGCAAAAGACCCCAAATCTTGGCAATTGCGCGTGCATGTACAAACAGGTGGAGCCACGCTTACTGCGCAGCAACCCGAAAACAATATCGTTCGAGCGGCCTATCAAGCATTGGCTTCTGTCTTAGGGGGAGTTCAATCTTTAGCACTCTCTTGTTTTGATGAGGCGATTGCCATTCCGACGGAGAGGGCTCAAACCTTAGCAGTGAGGACCCAGCAAATTATCGCCTACGAAACAGGAGTCGCTGAGGTTGTGGATCCTCTTGGAGGCGCACCTTATATTGAAGCCTTGACAGATGCATTAGAAAAAAAAGCACAAGCGGTTTTGGACTCTGTTTTAAAACAAGGGGGTTCTGTTTCTGCAATTGAGTCTGGATTTATCCAATCTGCGATTGAGGAGTCCAGCTATCGCTATCAACGAGAGATCGACGAAAAAAAGAGAGTCATTGTAGGGATGAATCAATTTACTTCAAAAGAAGAAAAATTAAAGCCAGAAATGTTTAGGCTTGATCCCTTGTCTCAAAAAAAGGCGTTAGAGGCTCTGGGTCAAGTGCGAAAAACAAGAAATAAAGCAAACCATGCAACAGCACTTAAAAAACTAACAGATACGGCACAAGATCCAAATCAAAATCTCATGGAGCCTATTTTAGAATGTGTCCGTGCACACGCTACAGTGGGAGAAATCTCTAGCGCCCTTCGAACAGTTTTTGGAGAGTACGTAGAGTAAGTTTTTTATTTAGATCATTTTCTAAAATATCTCAGGACTCAAAAACTGTAACTCACCCCAGAGCTGAGCGTAAATCGATTATAAGAAAAACTGTCAGCTTGATTGGAGACATTTTTTGTGAGCAGGAGGCTTGCTAAAAAAATCCATTTTGATTTAAAAAGATAAGAGCCTCCCCATTCGAAAGAGTAAAGGCTGTCTTTTCTGGCCCCCGAAGTGTGATCAGGATATTTAGCAAAGGCAAAGGACGCAGTGGCAGAGAGATTCATCTTATCACTTACATGGATCTGATCCGCAAGCTCTGTGCCTAAAGTAGTCGAACTAAACTCAGTGCCTTTGGCGCGGTCGAGGTCTGCTCGTAAAGCCAAACTCGGATTGAACCACCTTCTGCCTGCGTCATTTTTTAGAGTCAATTTATTAAAAAACAAACTCCCAGATCGTTGCGAAATCCCAGTTCCATCGTTATTAAATTTTCGAGTTTGGAAAGTAGACTCGCCCCCCAACATTACTTTTGGAGAAATTTCTGCCTTAAAATAAGGGCCTACTGAGGCCGAAGTGTTATACAGCGAATATTTAAATCGACTCCCAGCGGAGGTCGAAGTATTTTGAAACACCAAAGATCCATCTCCCTTTATTCCATAGCTAAAACGTGACAAGGGATCAATTGTCAAAAATAAAGAAATCGTATTTGTGGGAAATTCCGACGAGGAAGAGTTTCGATTGTAATTATAATTAAACGTCCCACGATAATTGGGCACAAACTGGAGAGTTTTGAGTGGCGAAGAAGCATATCCAAAGCCCACCAGGAGAGTGTTTTGGGCTGAGGCTTTTCCAGTGGTGTCTGAGGCCGAAGCTGGAATCGCTAAGGTATTCGAATCATATCCCACCAGAAGGCTTAGGTTCCCAAAAAACTGTCCATGGTCATAAGGGGCCAACGACTTGGTGGTGGCGCTGTAAATTTGTTTGGCCATCTTTTTTGACTCGGCAGTGGCTTCCTTGTCCTCTAAAATTTCTTTTGCAAATTTTTTAGCAGAGATAAAACTGTCGGTTGCACCAGAGGAGTAGGATGTTTTTCCGTAAGTCTGACCTAAGTAAAAATAGGCGATGGGCTTTAGCTCGCCTGTTCCAGAAGTCACTACACCACTAAAATGATCCTCAGAAAGGTCCCATGCGCCGGATTGGAAGGAATAAAGTCCAAGATAGAGGTGACATACGGCCTTATTAAAATTGTGTTTAAGAGCAAATTGAAAGTGTTTGGCAGCCTGCTCTAGCTTATTTTCCTTGTGCCGCATCATCCCTAATTCAAAATGATAAGGGGCCAACTCAGACTCTGGCTTTCCTAGCTTAGTTTTAGCTTTGACAAGCTTGACATAGAGTTCTTCGACCTTTTTTTCGTCTTGCAAAGCTCTATAGCTCATTGCTTCTAATTCGAGGGCTTCTAATAATTCAGGAGCTTTTTTCTCTAATTCCGCAAGGGCTGTTATAGCCTTTTGATATTGTTTTGCGTTATAAGCCAAAACAGCTTCGGAGTATTCTGCCTCAAATTTTGAAGGCACTTCGGCAAAAAGCTTGGCATTAAAAAAGCAAAGACTACAAAAACCAACTGTCATCGAGATAAAGTAAAATTTTTTCTTCATGCCTCCTGATGCTAATTCATGTATTTCTCAAATAAAACAGAATTCTAGATTGACAGAGGCAATTTTATTAAGTTACCATTTTAAATGATGACTCAATACAGCATTTTGTGGGGTTTGATTTTCAGTTTGTTTATCACGTTAGTGCATATGCATGCATCAGCACATGCAGAAGAAGCTGGAAAAGCAGTCAGTGTTTCGGGGCGAGTTTTGGTTCGCACCGAAGACGGAAAAACTCAAAAAATGGCTTTTCTAAAACCCGGTGACACTCTCGGCAAAGGCAGTGTCCTCAACACTTCGAGTGTGGGTGCTGTCAAACTCCTCATGACAGATAAAACGATATTAGATTTGGGTCCTTCGACTCTTTTTAAAGTAAACGAATACAAACTCAATCAAGGTTCCGATCGAAACGTCGATATGGAAATGAGCTATGGAAAAATCAGAGCCTCGGTCAACACCCCGGTAGGCGCCAAAGGGAAATTTACCATTCGGACAAAGGCAGCCACGATGGGAGTGCGAGGCACGGAGTTTATTGTGTCCTCTGATGTGGCAAGCTTTATGGCCCCAGAAGCCAAAGCGACAAAAGACGGGGCGAAAAACATGGAGATGAAAGAACCTCCAAAAAACGTAGTTGGAAAGACTGAGATCACAGTGATCAAAGGTTCCGTGAATGTCGAAACAAAAGTTGCCCAACTGGATAAAAACAAAAAAGAAATGGCTGGAGTTAAAACAGAAATAACGAAATTAGAAGCCGGAAGCAAAATGGTCGCCATCGAAAAGCCCATGGAGGTAAAAGATTTAGCAAAAGGTTTTGCCGCACAAGAGGCTCGAGTTGAAACTAAAATCGAAAAACTCACTACCGAACAGTTAAAAACAGAAACAGCATCAGCCAAGCAAGACGACAGAACCTTCGCTCAAGCGATTTCAGTGCCAGCCTCAGGAGCTGAAGGGGATAAAGGTTCTGGTGGGCATACCTTGGCAGCGGTTGGCAATATGATTTCTAACTCTCATGAATTTCAAGCGGGCACGCCCACGCTTCCCGTCAATGTGGGCACGCCAGGGATGTTTAATTCCTCTGAGTTTAACCGTCCAAATGACAGACCCAATATTCAGGCAGGGCAGGCGATCACCGTGACGGTTGAGTTTCGGAAGTAGCTAATAATATTTTCTAAGCGAGTCAAGTCTCTTAAAATCCCTAAAGCGACACATTCTTTGTTCGACACCCAAAGGTTTTCCCACAATTTCCTTAAATAAAATGTCAAAGGTTAAGTCCTTTAGTTTTGAACTCGAAGACGGGTAAATCGTTCCATTGCATAACGCGAGTGGAATATCCTCAGGCCAATGGCCTAAGGAAGTGAGTACAATGGCACACACTTGGGCGCTGTAGATGGAGTTAGACACATCGTGGACAAAATTTCTGGATTTGTCTTCGAAGTCTAAGACCTCATTGTTTTTCTTTGCTCCTGCCTGTGCCCGTTCTAGGGCTTTGGCAATATTGTTGCTAAAAGTTTTAATAAAAATTTCGAGATTGTGAGCCGAAGTATTGCGAGCAGCCTGTAAAATATCGCGTAAATTTAAGGCATTTCGATCGCGCTCCGAAACTCCTTCCGAAAATTTATCGAGGATGTCTTGTCCACTTGTTTTTAAAATTAAATGAATATCAGGATTCAATACACTTTTTCCAAGTTCAATCAAAATTCGCTGCATCACATAGATGATGCGGTCAGAAATGTAAGTTTCGCTGTCTGACAAATGGAGTTCGTAGCGCAGGTCCTCTAGTTTTTCGATAGCTCTATTTCTTTTTTCTGTGCGATTAATGTAATGGTCAGGTTCCCAAGTGTTCAAAATAATGGCCACATTTTTCAGGATATCTTTCGTTTCTTTTATTTCTCCAATTTCAAGATGGAATTCTTGAAGCTCTTTTTGCTTTAATTTTTTTTCTAGAAATCTAAAATATTCAATAAAATGCTGTGCAACCTTGAGTGCGCTCAAGTGTCCTTCTTTGGCTGATTCTTTTCCACTGCTCAATTTCAAGGAAGGATCTGGGTTTGATAGATCTGCCCCTCTTCGTTTTACGGTTTGAAACACGGGTTCTATGATTTCCAAAGCACGATTCTTAATCGTGTTTAAGTCAATCCCAGGAGATAAACCGATGGTGTCTGATCCTGGTGGCGCCAGAAGAACGGAGGGCACATCTGTATCTAATGCAATTTTAAATAAAAGCTTAGCTCTGCTAAACTGACGCCCTACTGGGGTGCTCGGACTTGAAAATGGGCTACTCGGTGCTGGACTTCCAGTAAACAATAAATTGACTACTTGGTCTATTGCAGTGCGGATTGCGAGTTCTTTTGCGGTGCCTTTAGATCCGTTTTGATTGATGATAGCCGTGAGAGAGCTGACTAAGTTATTCATTGTTGTTTCATCAAGTTTTGCTTCGGTGAGGCGTGTGTTTGAAATAAAATCAGACGAAGGGCTTGCATTGGCAACGGATTGAACCCATTCG
>CAZBEI010000019.1:0-8590 GCA_964490895.1 uncultured Bdellovibrio sp.
AATCATGATTTCGTTACTCCATATTGAATTTAAATTTTGAATATCAGGAATAGGTAGAAAACTTAATCTTGGACGCTCAGCAGAAAGATTTAAAATTCGATAAGAAATAAAAAGTCCTAAGAAAAACCAAAATGTTGTTCCACCTACAAAGAGCAGGATTGCTGCTTTTTGGGTCAACATTCCATTTTGAAATGCCTTGACTGCAAGGATGTCCGTAGCCAGATTTCCAAGCGCAAGAATTGCCGTGTTCATCAATGTGATAAATTGTTTACCTTTTGAGAGCAGTGCGCCGTCAAGAATAAGCTGCCAACTGAGTAAGCCCCCGTTTATCATTCCAATTAAAAAATACCACTTTGCAAGGGGCCAAATAGAAGATTCAACATGAAAATGAGACAAAGTAAGCTCACTAGTAAAAAATCCAACGACTACCAATAAGATAGAAATAAACTGTGTGTATTTTACTATTTTATGAACCAACAATGAGCGAGCCATATTATTTTCTTGGTGTGACCAAAGAGTGATCATTGTAACCATTCCTGCGGTGCCTAAAAACTGACTAAAAACAATTTCGTTATAGAGGATAGCGTGGACCATTTGAAGGGACTGACCCAAACCACTAATTAATCGTAAGTCAGCAATATGAAAAAGACGGATCAATATTTGTGTTAAAACAATAGGTGCAAGCTGCAATAAATATGAGCCGCATTGTATTTTTATTAGGCCATTTTTTATTTTCGCTAGAATCATATTCATTTGTATGCTGTCAGAAAGGTGGAGTTTTTCCTATCACCGGCACGCCGGGAGCAGTGCTTAGAAAGTTTTCACTTTCATATCCAGTTGTAAGGGTAATATGAGAAAATCCATAAGAGCGAAGGTGAGGCAAAAACCGTTCCCCCTTTGTTCCATTGGGAAAATTAGAATCTAAAAAAATTTCAGTATCTTTATCATAGTCATGAACTTTGCTTTCGAAATCTCCAGGACATAAAAACCCACAAAGAGTAATTCCAGCTTCTTTTGCTTTTTGATTCCATGTGAGGTGTACTAATTCGTCGTTATCAATGAGCACTACTATGCGTTGAGTTTTTTCGCGAGGTGCTTTAATTTTGATAGGAATAAATGAGGCCATGCTTTTTGGGATGAGCCCTATTCCTAGTGTAAGGCAACGATTCCGAATCTGAAGATCATCGTAGCGGCTTGTAACAAGATGACAAAAGGGTGAAAGTTTAAGATTTTCAATAATGTCTAATCCTGTTTGTTTTTGCCCGATCAGTTCATAATCAACAAGAAAAAGAAAAGAATCTGAACACGGATTGACCATAAGCCATTCTTTTAAGGATTCTCCATTTACAAAAGTAATTACCTTGTCTGGAAAACGTTTTTTCCAAATGCCATGAATACTTGTATCGTCGTCAAGCGAAACAATTTGAGTTGAACTTGTAATGACAATTTCAGGGACAAACCAATTTGGGTGAGGAGTTTTGGGAAGTATGATGTCCACCGTTGTTCCTTTGTTGAGTTCAGAATAAATTTTGAGATTGCCTTTCCATTTCTCTATCTGAGAAATGGCATGATGAAGTCCAAGACCGCTTCCGCTTCCTCCAGTTTTAGGGCCAAAACTCACTCCCTTTTTTCCAAGAGTGGGTAGTATTTCAGGGGGAATGCCTTTCCCATTGTCTCGAATTGTTATTTTTACACACTCATTTTCAGACCTCATGGAAACTTCAATCACACCTGCTCCAAGAATGGCTTCGGCAGAATTATTAATGAGATTCGAGATGATCCTTTCAAGTTCGCGTTTATTGACACTCACAAATATCCCATAACAGCTTTCGTCCCACCCAGAGTTAATTTCAAACCCTTGCTTTGATCTAAATTGAGTCCTTTTTTCGGCTAGAATCGACTCTAGAAGAGATGAAATCATCTCAACTGAAGTTTTGTCAGTTGTGAGCGGGGACTCTTCTTTGCCTGAGCGAAGCAAAGTGTTTGCAATGTCCTTAATTCGAGATGAGGCATGTCGAATCATTAAGCGACTATCTTCTGGAAGACCATCGGCAGTTCTGCTGGCCATTTCAAGCGCAGCAAGTGGAGAGCGGATATCATGAGCAATTTGACGAGCAAGCTCTGCTTTTGCAGCCTCACCGGTGAGATGCTCTCTTTTAGACATTTCGTGTTCTAGTTGATCTAAGAGGTGTTGGTAAGACACAAGGACTGCATGAATTTCTTTTGGTAAATCATTTGTGTCTAGCTTATTTAGATTTACCCGAACATGAGCAAGACTGTTGCCCTCAAGAGCCGCAGATAATGATTTGATGGGTGAAATGAGATTTTTTATTAAGAGCTTACTCATAAGAAAAGCAACCATAAGAGCAACTACAGAAACAGTTGCAAGTAACATTACAAGAAATGCAATATTTTTGCTTGGAGCTGAGCTTTTAAATAGAGTGACGAGGATGGCTTGCTCAGTCAGTAGTTGTGCAACTGGGGTCTCAGATAATTTTCCAGACGAGAGGTGATTACAAGCAATGGTTTCTTCCGGAGATAAATGTTTAATCATTGGCGTCTGAGAAGAAAGGCAATTCGCCATTCCTAGTTCTTGAAGAGCAATTTGAAATTTTTTAGTAAGTTGATAATCTCCAACTATAATGTCTTGAGGTGGAATAATTACAGCAAAAACTGTGCTCTTTGCACTAATTCGCTCTAAAATTCGGCGTACTTCTGCATAGTCAGAAATTCTTAGAGAAGGTCGAACGATTTCTTCGACAGTAGAATGAAGTAAAAGGGTGCTTTGCATTTCTTCTCTATCGATAGCCTGGCGATGAAAGAACAAAGAAATCATTAAACCAAAGAGCATTGTAGTGATGACTGCCCAAAAGAGTGAAACTCTAAGTTGTTTCGAAATGTCACGCATAAAACTACCTCACAGCACTTAGGTTATAGGCATTTAGGGCTGATTTTCCGATATTTGGAACGCTTAGTTTTCGTTTATAAAAGACCTGCCGATAAGGAATACTCACAAGCGCTTTTGCCAGGCAGTTGTCTTGAATAGTAGCCGCTACATGCTGGTAGGCAATTGCCCTTTGAGAAGGATCTTCCATGTCTTGGCTTTTTAGAATTAATTTTTGTAAAGCCATATCTTCCCAGCCCGTCACATTGACTTCTTTTTCCACAAAAAATTGAATAAATTCGTACCCGTCAAGATATCCAGACTTCAGTCCAAAAACGAGAGCGTCACACTGAGAGAGGAGAAATTCTTTTCCAAATTCTTTAGTATTATAGATCACTTTTGCTGGAGCGCCTGGGTGTGTTTTGTTAAATAAAGACAAATAGTGATTGCGTAAAAATTCTGGAATAGAGACGGCTAAAATCCCTAAGCATTTCTTGGAATTTTTTAACTGCTGATCCGTTACAAAATTTTTAGTTATTTTTTGATCAAAGTTTGATTGAGCGTTATTGTCATTATTGCTTACTGTCGAGGTGTGTGCTGAATAACCGAGAATTCCTCTTGGAAACCAATCCAGGGCCATTTCTGCTTGTCCTTGGTAAAAAGGGAGAATGGAAGAAGGATTGAATGTTTTTAAAAACTGACATCGACTTTCTTTTGTGGATCCCTCTTTCAGCTTGGTGTTGATTGCGATATAAATTTGATAAGGGTCAAAAAGCTGAATTGATTCAAATTCTTTTTTAAGAACTCCATCTGCATTTCCCTCAATAGGAAGGCCAATGAGATCAAATTGTGTCACTTCTTTTGCCTGGACTGTGCTGGTTCCTGTTAGGACAAAATGTATAGAGAAACTGTCCTTGTTTTTTGTGGGTATCAATTCGAGGGCAGGGTGCCCTGTATTGTGAATAAAATGACGGTTGAGTCGGTAGCTTCCGCAGCCAATGGGGGCTTGCCAGAGAGAAGGATCCTTTTGTGCTTTTTTGATAAATAGGGCTGGATAAAGGGCTTGAGTAGGTGCGGCCAGAGTTTTAAGGAACTGTGGCATTGGTTTTTTGAGTGTTATCCAGATTACATGATCCGATTTTATCTGTATGGATTGAACCCATTGGAAAATATTACGATGATATTTTCTAGAGCGTTTCAGAAACGCAAAAGTTGCCACAACATCTTTTGCATTCAGAAGAGTTTCGTTTGAAAATTGAACTCCAGATTTTAATTTTATTTCTATTGTTTTTGGATCTAAATATGAAATTTTTTCGGCTGCATCATTGACAACCTGAGCCCCATCGTACCGCACGAGCTGACAATTCAACTGTCGTCCAACCCAAAGGGAAGACTGATCCAAAACTAATCTGGGATCAAGGGAGATCGATGCTGCAGCTAAAGGGATCACTATAAAATTTGCTTGAGCTTGGGATGTGTCGTTTTTAATAAATAACAAAAAAATAACAGTAGGGATGAGACAAATTGAGCTTAATCTTAATAACGTCGCCATTGTACCTCCTCTAAAATGACTTTGGCTGGATTTCCAGCAGCAATAGTAAAAGGCGGAATATCTCGTGTTACGACGGAATTGGCTCCGATGATGGCTCCTTCGCCAATAGTGACGCCTTTCAAAATAGTACATCGAAAGCCAATCCAGACATGGGGCCCAATTGTTATGGGCTGCATTGCTCCACCATAAGGGTTATCTTGTTCGAGTACTACTCCATCGGTGCGTTTAAATATGGGATGACCGTCATAGTCCATTATTGTTACCTGATGGCCAATCATGGTTCCTTTAGAGATGCGTAGTCCACAACTTGTACTTATATAGAGTTCTGTTCCTGTTGCTACGTCTTCTTCAAAAATAAGATGTTGATTTGGCCAAGCACTCAAATAGGCCCCAGGCATAATGCTGACATTAGGTCCCAAGTGTAGCTCTGAGTTTTTTTGAAGTCTGATAAAATTTTTTCGAGAAGCAGGAGGGTTCATAAACTTCCAATGGACCCTAAAGCCCAATGCTGAGACTTCATTGATATTCATATCCAGACTGGCACCAGATTCTGGTGCCAGTTTTCGTTTTGTAAGTCGAATACAAGCGCCTTTTTCCATTTGAAATTCACTCTTTGGGCCAATGAAGAAAGGCCTCCAAATCCAATCATATCTACAGCGACCTAAAGCGGATTGTACAAGTCCTCGTAAAGTGGCAAAAATGATTTGAAAGTAATATTCTATAGATAAGATTGTTTCAAAAAAAAAATTTGGAATTGAAGATCTCAGTTTTTGTATAATATTAATGAGATAAGTAAAAAATAGACCAAACTTAAACATAATTTTAGCGCCTAGTGAGTGAGATCCTTGTAGCTTAATTTAACGCAATTGGTCAAGTATAAATTTTTATTGTTTAATTGTGACTATTTAGCCTCATTTTGCAGGCTCGGTGTAAAAACTACGGTGGCCATTCCGGAGTGGGCCAGTTGTTTTGAAATAAAATATAAAGAAACTCTTGGATGTTTTTCTGGAAGGATCCCTTTCCCACTGCTCCACTCGATCGCATCGTAATGTGCAGTTGTTTAGCGGGGTCAAACGGGCGTGCTTCTTTTCTTTTGCGTGTTTTAGAGTGTGCCTCTCCACCATGTCCCTTGGCATGTTCTTTTCTCTGCTTCTTAAAGAAAGGAAAATGCATCTGCTTTTGTTGTTTTTTCATTCGCATGCCTTTGCTATGTTGTATATGATACGGGCAATGTTATTTCAACCCTATTTTTTTATCAAATATTGAATCATTTTATTTCCAAAAACACAGTAATTTTTCATTTTGTAAACTTTTGCAAACATTTGTAAACTTTTTCCCAGCTTTTCATTCTGCGCGAACACTCACGCACTTGTAAGGCCTGAAAATCTCTTTCTTTATAAGTCCACCCCGGCGGTCAACCAAAAAGTGGCCAAGGCGACTCCGTTTTTAAACCGGGCCTGCAACTGCGTCATCCTCCTTGTCTCGGCTCAAAATCTACTCGTAGGAACGAGCATTTATTTATTGACGAGCCCTAAATAGCGATTTTCCTCCCCAGAAGTACGCGATGGGCCAATAATTTTAAGAAAAGCAAGCTACTGTGTGCTATTAAAGGACTCTCATGACGCCCACAAAATCCATTCGCAATATCCGAGATATCAAAATCACTGGGAAAAGACTGTTTCTGCGCCTGGATCTCAATGTCCCACTCAGTGACCCAGACTCAGATGGAAACAGAAAAGTGCTCGAAGAAGCCAGAATAAAAGAAGCGATCCCCACCATCCGCTATGCTCTTGAGCAAGAAGCCAGAATCATTTTGTGCTCACACTTAGGACGACCCGAGGGAAAAAGAAATCCCAGCTTTTCTTTAGAACCCGTAGGTGCCTACCTCGCAGAACTCTTAGGGCGGGAAGTCACTTTGACCGATGATTGTGTGGGCGAAGGCATTGAACTTCTTGCGCAATCCTTAAAAAATGGAGAAATCTTATTACTCGAAAATCTACGTTTTCATAAAGGCGAAGAAGAAAATGACTCTGATTTTTGTAAAAAACTTATGCGTCTCGCTGACGTCTACATTACCGATGCCTTTGGGAGTGCTCACCGAAAACATGCCTCGACTTATGGACTCCCCGCTTTAATTCAAGAAAAGGGAATGGGTTTTTTAATCGAAAAAGAACTGCAGT
Source organism: uncultured Bdellovibrio sp. (assembly GCA_964490895.1). Classification (GTDB taxonomy): domain Bacteria; phylum Bdellovibrionota; class UBA1018; order UBA1018; family UBA1018; genus JACRAO01. The sequence continues at coordinate 6,617 of CAZBEI010000019.1, forward strand.
TTTTAGAACCTCTTTTAAAAAAACCGGGGTCGCCTTTTTATGCCATTTTAGGAGGAGCGAAAGTTTCTGACAAAATCAAAGCCATTGATTCCTTGGTCAAAACTCTAGACGGATTAGTGATTGGCGGAACTATGGCGCACGCTTTTTGGATGGCAGAGGGGAGATCCCTTCCAGCGGAAACAAAAACTCCGAACCATAAAGACATCGAAATCGCTCGCAGTTTAATTGAAAAACTAAAAAAGAAGGACCTGCCCTTACTCCTTCCTCTGGATACAAACGCAGGATTTGACATCGGCCCCAAAACTATCCAAAAATATATCGAATTTTTATCCCATGCCAAAACGATCTTTTGGAATGGACCCCTCGGCTGGTTCGAAAAACCTGAGTATGCGATAGGCACTTTCGAAGTTGCAAAAGCCATTGCAGATCACGCTTCCATCAAAGTAGTGGGAGGGGGCGAAACGGTCTCTGCCATCAAACAATCGGGAGTGGCAGAAAAATTTCAGCACCTTTCTACCGGCGGAGGAGCCGTACTAGAATACCTTCAGGGAGAGGGACTCCCTGGAATTGATATTTTAAAAACCTACCCCAACCTTATCAGGCAGTCTCCGATTCTATGAAATCTAAAAAAATTTTAATCGCAGGAAATTGGAAAATGAATCACGGCCCGAAAGACACCGAAGTATTTTTCGAAACTTTTCAAAAACACTGGGATGCACTTTCTGATGAATTGAAAATGTCAGTTCAAAAAAAAGAAGTGGAGATTTGTCTCATTCTTCCATTTGTCAGTCTCCCAAAAGCTCTTGAGCTTTCGAAAAACTTACCCATCACCATAGCTGCACAAAATGTACACTGGGAAAAAAAGGGCGCCTTTACCGGCGAAATCTCTGGCCCCATGCTGCTAGAGATGGGCATTGACACTGTACTTATAGGTCACTCCGAAAGGCGCACACACTTTGGCGAAACCGATCCCATTGTTAAAAAGAAAGCAAAAAGCTTACTCGAGCAAGGCTTTCGTGTGATTGTCTGTATCGGCGAAACTCACACTGAGCGCCTTGATAACCAGACAGAAGCCGTTTTAAAAAAACAACTCCATGCCCTTTTTGGAGCAGGAGATCTGACCGCCTCTCCTCAAAAACTCGTTTTGGCGTACGAACCCATTTGGGCCATTGGCACAGGCCTCACGGCTACCCCCACCCAAGCAGAAGATGCTCACCGAATCATTGGCGCCAACATCTCCCAAGATCTACCTGTTTTATATGGAGGCAGCGTGACCCCCGAGAACTTTAAAAGTCTGCTCGAGTGCCCGTCTGTAGATGGCGGGCTCATTGGCGGGGCGAGCTTAAAACCAGAAAATTTAGTGGAATTTATTAAAATAGCGGTACCTGGGTAAAAAAATTATATTGCCCTATGTCTTTCCACCTGAATCATTCTTTTACATAAACCCTTACATAAAATAATTAAACATTATATGTTTAATATCAATATTCGCAACCACTTAGAACAAAATCCTTTTATAAATTACGTTGGCTCAAAGTTTGCATTCATTATTTTTAGCTCTTTTAGATAAACCACTAAAAGAGGGCGAGGAGCAGGTATGTTACAAAAAATAAATTATTTGATTTTAGTGATGTTTTTTTTAAATTCTCATTTTTCAATTGCGGAACCCATAGAGAGGGACAAAGGAGTCCTAAAGCACCTCCAGGAGTTAAAAGAGAAAACAAAAACTGCATATGACAAAAAAAATGCACTAAAAAGATTTCAGGTGGCATTCGATAAGCAAATCACCAAACCTCTCGACGAAGCAATAGAGGTGTTAAAAGATGAAAAGAAAATGGAGCAACATGAAGAAAAAATAGCCTTTCTCTCGCGAAAACCCATTAGCCACCTAAAATACATTGAGAGAGAATTAAATGATTTATCTGAATCCAAACAGGAAGGTCCAGTCAAAGCGGGGGCCAGCAAACTGCTCAA
>CAZBEI010000020.1:0-36431 GCA_964490895.1 uncultured Bdellovibrio sp.
CGAACTGGATCACATTATGCCAGTAGCTCTAGGAGGGAAAAGCATCCCAGAAAACTTGCGTGTGAGGTTTAAAGCTCACAACTTGCTTGAAGCCGAAAGAGTTTTCGGACCAGAAAAAATGGAAAGGTCAATCAATCAGAGGATATGAGCCTTTCTGGTGCAGGAGGGCTAAAACCCTTTCGAGGCAAAGCATTAAAGACTAAAAAATTAACTTCCCCCACAGAGCTTCCGACAAGCTATGTGGAGGCATATATGCTGTGGATTGCAATGGTGCTTTTTGTGGGTTTGACGGGTTTATTTATCCATGATCGCTATTTTTCTTCAGAAAATATTCTCAGAAATTTCCCGATCATTGGGCATTTGCGGTTTTTGCTCATCAAAATTGGCCCAGAACTACGTCAATACATTGTTGCCAACAACCGAGAAGAAGCTCCTTTTAATCGAGAAGAGAGGGATTGGATTTATCATTCGGCCAAAGGACAAAACAACATGTTTGGATTCGGAACTGATGACCAAATTTATAATGTAGGTTATCCCATCATTAAACACGCTGTTTTTCCCCATGGAGATGTAAGGTACTCAGCCTCTCATCATGATAAAGTGGCAGAAATTCCATGCTCCAAAACTTTTGGCGAATTTCATGATCGAGAAAAAGCCTGGAGGCCTGAATCCATCATCAATATCTCTGCGATGAGTTTTGGGGCCCTCTCAGCCAATGCTATTTCGGCTCTCAACAAAGGTGCAAAGCTTGCCAACTGCTATCACAATTCAGGCGAAGGTGGACTCTCCCCATACCACAAACAAGGGGGGGATGTGATTTATCAAATTGGAACAGGCTATTTTGGCTGTCGAGATCAGAATGGAAATTTTAGTTTTGATAAACTCATGGAGACTATCCACAGTTACAAACATATTCGTGGAATTGAAATCAAACTTTCTCAAGGTGCAAAACCTGGAAAAGGTGGAGTACTGCCTGGAAAAAAAGTGACAAAAGAAATTGGTAAAATTCGAGGAATCACTCCAGGACAAGATTGTCTGAGCCCCAATGGGCATAGTGTCTTTACCGATGTGCGTTCTCTCATTCATTTTATTGAGCAAATTGCAGATGTCACGGGATTGCCTGTAGGGATAAAATCAGCGGTAGGGCAATTGGGATTTTGGGAAACTCTCGCCACACAAATGCGTCAAACTAGACGCGGACCTGATTGGATCACCATTGATGGAGGAGAGGGAGGAACAGGAGCCGCGCCACTTACTTTTGTAGACCACGTGTCACTTCCTTTCAAAGTGGGATTTACGCGCGTTTATCACACCTTTCTCAAAGAAAAAATGTCCAATCAAGTAGTGTGGATTGGAAGCGGAAAATTGGGATTTCCAGATCGCGCCATTGTTGCGTTTAGTTTAGGAGCTGATCTTATCAATATTGCCAGAGAGGCCATGCTGGCTATTGGCTGCATTCAGGCACAAAAATGTCACACTGGGCATTGCCCAGCAGGCGTTGCAACACAAAGCGATTACCTTCAAAGAGCTATCCAGCCGGATGTTCAATCTTTTCGTTTTGCACGATTTTGCCAATCTTTGAGAAACGAAATCCTGGCTGTCACCCATGCCTGCGGCTATCAGCACCCCTCACAGTTTACGATGGAAGATATTGAGTTAGGTGCCGGTCCTAGTACTTTTAAGCCGCTCAAAGAAATTTTTGGCTATAGCACAGATCGCCATTGGCAAAGAATTTCAGGCTGGGAAGATGGCACTTACCTCAAAAAGGTAGCCTGAAAATTACCCCCCGATAGCAGGTAAAATATGTTAAACAGTCACATTGGGACCAAATGCACCAATGAAGACACTGTTTTTTTTACTCTTTTTACTGCCCACCACGCTTCAAGCCGATATTTTGAAGGCGTACAGCTTGCTCAAAGAAAAAACACTCGAAAAATCCTATGATATCCAAAGTGCCAGGGCCACTTATCATCAAAGACAAGCGCAAATTTTTACGGCCTGGACACATTGGCTCCCACACGTTGAACTTCAGACTTCGCAAATGCTGGGCAGAGATTTTTCTATCCTCTCGAGCGGCAACTTAGGCCCACTTGCCAATACCCTTTCTCCACAAGTTTATTCTCTCAAGCGTGCAGAATTGGCTCTTTATTTTCCACTTTATAAAAGGTCGATTCACGTTGGGATCACACACTCTCTCAATGAAAAAGAAGTGGCTGCAAATGATTTTGATCTCAAGAAATCTGAGCTAGATTGGCGTTTGAGTGCCCTTTTGGGAGATTATTTGCTCCAAAAGTACAAAGAGGCAACTTTAGAAAACTCTATCCAAATTGCCAAAACAAATTTGAAAGAAGCGGAGCTCAGGTTTGAACTCGGAAGTCGAACTAAAATTGATTTGCTAAGAGCCAAGGCTAATTTGTTTTCTTTAGATTCTAAAAAAAGCAGCACACAATCTCAAAGAGAGAGCTCGCTTCATGCGCTCTTAGAGTACACTGGGCTTACTTTTGAGGAGTTCAAAGAAACTGAGGTTGAAAAAATTTCTCAAAACGAAGCTTTTCTATTTGAAAGCATTGATGCCTTGACTCAAACACAATCTGCCTTAGAGATCCTCAAGCCTTTGTTGAGAGAAAACGCACCTCAAGAAAAACAAATGCTAGAAAAAAAAATGGTTGAATCCAGCCCAACTTATCACCACTTGCTTTTTCAAAATGAGCTTGCCTTAAGTCAAGCTGCACTTTTGACTTCTAACGAATGGCCAGAGTTATCGCTTCGAGGTTCTCTCAATAAACAATCCCCCAATTGGAACGAAGTTTTTACTTCGCCACAGCGTTCTTACTCTTTGGCCGTTGTTTTAACACTCCCTCTTTTTAGCGGTGGGAGTCTCGTGAGCAGTCATCTTGAGAAACACTTTGCAAACCAAGCCAGTGAGTTTCAAGTTCAAAAAGAGATTTTGAAATTAAAAAATGAGATCGAAAATGAAAGAGAGCAAATTCAAACATTGCTTTCTACAGTGAGCGCTCAAAAATTGAGCCTCGCTCAAAATGAGGAAATCGTAAGGCTGTCTTTTAAGAGCTATCAACTTGGCAAAGCAACCATGTTAGAACTTTTGAGTTCTCAAAATGATCTCATTGACTCTAAAGTTAATTTAGCAAAAACAAAAATAGACCTCAGCATTTTAGTCAAACGCTTTGCTTGGAATTTAGGAGTACCCACACCATGAGATTTATCATTTTATTAAGGGCCTGTAAAACAATGGATATGAGATGCCCAATAGGAAAAGTAATTATTTTACAGGTTCTCACTCTTTTTTTTAGTAGCTGCACTCCAAAGCTCAACTTAAAAGCCATCCGTGTAGCGCGCACAGCAGTAGAATCGACAGTCACTACGACCAGTTCAGGCACTGTCGAAGCTAGCCAACAAGCGGTGTTGGGGTTTAGCATGGCCGGGCGTATTGCACAAATTTATGTCAAATTAGGTGACACTGTCAAAAAAGGCCAGGTCTTATCTGAACTCGAAAATCAGGACCTCAGAATCATTGGCGAAGACTCTGAGCGAGAATTCAAAAGAGCACAAGAACTTTTTAATTCCGGGCTTGTCTCACAAGCAGCTTTGGATGATGCAAAAAGAAATTTTGAAGTAAGCCGAGCAAATTTGGACAAATCCATTATCAAAGCCCCGTTTGAGGGAGTGATCTCTGAGCTTAAGCTCGAAGTGGGAGAATTATTTCAAAGCACTCAAGCTGTATCAACCAAAGCTCCCATCCGGCTCGTGGATCTAAAACCGAGGATTGTAAAGGGAGACATTGATGAAACAGATTTGGCTAAAGTGAAAGAAGGAGCTCCCGCAAGAGTCAAAATTCCAGCCGTGAGGCTCGAGCCCTTCGAGGCAGAGGTAAAGAGAGTGGTTCCTTTTGTGAGCACTTTGAAAGAAAAAGATCGAACCAGCGAAATTGAACTTAAAATTACAGAAAACTCTAAACTCATTCCGGTTGGAGCTTCGGCAGATATTGAAGTCATTGTAGAGCATAAAAATAAAGTCTTAGGAGTTCCCTCCAGAGTTCTATTGGGAAGAGGGGACCTCAAATATGTCTATCGTTTTCAAGATGGAAAGATCCAGAAAACTCCTGTTAAGACAGGAATCGGAAACTATGATCGGACGGAAATCGTCTCTGGACTTTCAGAAAATGAAATCGTTATTTATCCTCCCGATGAGGTGGAGTTAAAGGACAAGATGAGTGGTCGCATTGAGATCAAACCATGGCCTTAATTGAGCTCACCGAAGTTACAAAAACTTTTACAATGGGGCATGAAAAAATTTATGCCCTCCACGAAGTGAGTCTAAAGATCGAAGAAGGTGATTTTGTTTCAATTACTGGCCCTTCTGGCTGCGGGAAATCGACTTTGCTTGGGATTTTAGGATTGTTAGATCAGCCCTCTCAAGGAGTGTATCGATTAGAAAATGTGCCCACAGAGTCTCTCAGGGACGATCAAAAATCTCAACTCCGAAACCAAAAAATTGGATTTGTCTTTCAGTCTTTTCATTTGCTCTCACGTGCTTCGGCTCTTAGAAATGTCGAAATGCCCCTGGTCTACTCAGCCAGTTATGATCAGCATTATTCCAGAGCAAAAATCACAGAGCTAGCCATGGGAGCTTTGGACAAAGTTTCTCTAAGTGATCGCGCTGCTCACAAACCGAGCGAACTCTCAGGTGGACAACGTCAAAGAGTGGCCATTGCCAGAGCGCTCGTCAATCGCCCTAAACTGCTATTGGCCGATGAGCCCACCGGGAACTTAGATTCTAAATCAGGATTAGAAATTTTGGCGCTTTTCGAAGCTTTGAATCAAGAGGGAGTCACTCTCATTTTAGTCACTCATGATCCAAGCATTGCCTCTCGTGCCAAACGAGTGATTTCTATGTTAGACGGAAAAATAAGCGAGGACCGCCGCCATGCCGTTTCGTGAAATCTTGATTCTTGCTCTTGAGTCGCTTTATGCCAATAAACTCAGGGCAGGGCTCACAATGCTCGGGATGATCATTGGTGTAGGGGCAGTCGTCCTTTTAGTTTCTATTGGGAATGGCGCTAAAAATTACATCACGCACGAATTCGAAGGTTTAGGCACAAACTTGATTATTGTCCAACCCGGTAAAACAGACAAATCAATGGGATTTGGGCCACCCGTGGGGAGTTCTAAGGAAAAGCTCACCCTATCAGATGTAGACGCTTTAGAAAAACAGAGCAATAGTATTGACGCTGTCACTGGGATTTTATTTGGAGCGGGAACGGTCAAAACTTTGGATCGCTCCAACAATGTCAATATCCTTGGCACAAACGAAAAATTTATCAGGATTTTTAATATTAAAATTGCACAAGGACAATTTATCACGAGCGAGGAAGAGCACGGCCGTCGAGTGGCTGTGCTTGGAAGTCATCTTTCAGAAAATCTTTTTGGAGAACAAAATCCCATTGGGCAGTTTGTAAAAATCAATGACAGCGAACACCGGGTCATTGGAGTCACACGCAAAGCAGGAAATACTTTGGGATTTAATATGGATGATTTGGCTTTTATTCCCACACGGACTGCCATGAAAGTTTTTAACGAAGACAAACTTTTTGGTATCCGTGCTAAGGCCAAAGCCAAAGTGAGCATGGAGGATGCAGTCGAAGAAATTAAATCTATTCTAAAACAGCGCCACAATGGCGAGGAGGATTTTACAATCCTCACTCAATATTCCATGCTTGAAACCATGAATACGATTCTGGGGATGCTTACTTATGTTTTAGCTGGAATTGCTATGATCTCGATGATTGTAGGTGGGATCGGGATCATGAACATCATGTTAGTCAGCGTCACTGAGAGGACGAGGGAAATTGGGATCAGGCGGGCAGTGGGAGCTCGTCAAGTGGATATATTGAAACAGTTTTTGGCCGAAGCCATTGCGCTTTCGTTGATCGGTGGGGGCATCGGACTTGTTGGATCTGTCGCTTTGACTTACATTGGCTACGGACTAGCGAGAAATTTTGATATGCGTGCTCCTGCTTGGATCTTTATACCAGCTTTTTTAATTTCGAGTGTCACTGGGATTTTGTTCGGAGTGTGGCCTGCACGCAAGGCATCTAAACTTGAGACGATTGATGCGTTGAGGTATGAGTGATGGTCTCACTTTCTCTGAGATGTCTCAAGTTGGTGAGCTTTTAAAACAGGTGCTAGATTTGGATTAGGGATCTGTCAGCGCACCTTGGCAGTCCTGTTTGGTAGCTAAAATCCCTGCGAGGTCACCTATTTCTAGAGTTTGTGTTTCATTTCCTGTGAGCCTTTGTTTATCAAATGTTACTTAATGCGTCAAAAATATCTCTCATAGTCTCTTCCTGTTTCTCATGTTATTTTAAAGCCAACCCATGGACTCTATTTCTCATTTTTTAGATGGTTTGCTCAACCCTGCCTCTGGTGGCACCTCGTTTTGGCACTATTTATTGGCGATCGTCATTGCTTACGGAGGAGGGGTTTTGTCGAGTCTTACCCCGTGCATTTACCCCATGATCCCAATCACTGTAGGGGTAGTGGGAGGGATGTCTCGCGAACGAAAATGGAAAGAAGTTTTACTTAGAACTTTGTCCTACATCACCGGGATGTCACTTGTTTACTCCTTTTTAGGTGTGGCCGCAGGAGTGAGTGGGAAAATTTTTGGGTCTTTTACAAATACCTCTGGATGGTATTTGTTTTTGGGGCTTGTTTTAACGCTTGCTTCTCTCATGATGCTCGAAGTGATTGAGTTTGACCTCAATGCTTGGCTGAGTAAGCTTAAATTCAAAAAAAAACCAGTGCACCTTTCTCCTGCTCACTCAGAGATGACTCACCTCGGAGCTTTTTTCCTTGGTATTTCTACAGGATTTATTGCTTCGCCTTGCACCACGCCTGTGCTCACTTCGATCCTTGCTTTTATTGCTAAAACCGAGTCCGTGGGACTTGGCCTCGTGCTCATGATTTCATTTTCGCTGGGGCTTAGCACTTTATTGCTGGCCGTCGGGCTTTTTACTGGGGCTTTGCAGGTTTTGCCTAAATCTGGCAAGTGGATGGAGAAGGTCAAGCTCATGAGTGGACTTATTTTACTCGCCTTTGCTGGATTTTTGATTTATCGATCAGGTCAGCTCTCAGGAGTTTAAACAATGGCAGAATCCAACGTAGTCAATCACAATACCTCTATCAAATTCTACACTTTAGGCCTTTTGACTTTAGCAGGAGTTGTGTTCTCCATCGCTTTGAGCAAGCATTTTTACGAAGTGCGCAGTGGGGAAATCCTTTTTAAATCTTTTTGCAACTTAAGTGCACAGATGAACTGTGATCGAGTCGCTGCTAGCGCTTATGCAGAACTCTTTTTTGGGATCCCGCTCTCTAACTTTGCTGCTGGGTGGTATTTGAGCTTGATTGGCATTTTACTTTTTGGGATGAGCCGATTTTGGATGAGGGAAGTCATTCGTGCGGCGTTTCTCTGGACTCTTATTGGGACATTTTTTACCCTGATTTATCTCCTTGTCATGATATTTATCTTAAAAACCTACTGTCTTTTATGCCTTGTTTTAGACGGAATTAACTTAGTCTCACTCGGAGTAGCTTTGAGTCTAAAACCCGATTTTACAAAGTTAAGAGAGCTAGATCGATCACAGTGGAAAGTTTTTGGAATTGGGACTTTTGTAGTTCTCTGTCTTTCTCTTTTGTTTCTTAAAAACTTAGGCTCTGAAACATTGCCTGCTTCTCAGATCGACGAAGCCGCACAGAGCATCTTAAATACGGCTCCCCTTTCCGTTCAGGAAGGACTCATGCCTCTCGCTTTGGGGCCAATGGTAGCGCCCATTTCGATTATCGAATTTAGTGATTTTCAGTGCCCACATTGCAAGAAAGGCGCGCTCATCATGCATGCCCTACAGGGCCGATATCCAAACCAGATTCGAGTTGTCTTTCGAAATTTTCCGCTCGACCCCTCTTGCAACCGAAGCCTACAGACCCCTGGGCACCATGTGGCTTGCGAGGCTGCAAAAGTAGCGATTTGTGGAGCCTCGCAGGGAAAGTTTCAGGAAATATACGAAAAGCTTTTCGAAAATCAAACTTCTCTTGAGACTGGTGTTCCGGCTAAACTTGCTCAAGAGCTGGGATTGAACGCGGAGAAACTTTCTCAATGCATAAAGTCCAAAGAAACTCAAAAACTCCTCTCTCAAGATATCGAAGACGCTTTGCTACTGAAAATAGAATCCACACCGACTTTTTTTATCAATGGCCGAAAGGTTGAGGGGGCCTATCCTCTGTCCGTTTGGGAGAAAGTAATCGAAAACTTGTTACCGCAGGGTCGGTAGATGATGGGCTATTCTGCTTCTAGCGAGAGTGCCTTGCAGCCCAAAAAACCTCCGCTTTCACCTACAGCTATTTCATTTTGATAGGCATGGCAACTTCTGTATCTCCATATCATGGGAGAAAAGGAGAGTTTGCAGTTTGAACTCAGTTCAAACGTTGCACATTCAACCATACCTCGCGAGGCATGCACAGCCATTTCGTTTTCAGCACAATACTTTCGAAAAAGGATTATAGAGTCCATATTCAAAGTGCATGCGCTGTCCATTTCGATGCGGCCACACTCAGGCATGCCCGCTTTTGAGCCAATCAGAACCTCATTGAACGCGGCATGGCAGCGGCTTTGTTTCCATCCAAGTGACACTACGCGCATAGAAACCTCAGCAGCAAATAAATTTGAAAAATAGAGCACTCCAAAAACCAATACAAACAATAGGTTTGTTTTTTTCATGATAGACCCCCTTGGTTAAATTCCATTTGAGTAAATAAAAAACAAAGGGATTTGTCAATACTTGATTTGCGGGTCGAAGCGAATGCGAGACACTTTTATTTTCTAGTGGGTTTATATCTTCAGCCTCACTGAGTGTATAATGAGATTGCACATGAGCACAGAAAAAAACTACATCACCCCCAAAGGTGCAGAAAAGCTAAAAAAAGAACTTCACCAACTTCTTATTTCTGATCGACCAGCGCTTGTACAAACGATCACTTGGGCGGCCTCCAATGGGGATCGTTCAGAAAATGCAGATTATATTTATGGAAAGCGACGTCTCAGAGAAATAGACCGTCGCATTCGTTTCTTGACTCAAAGACTGGATGCAGCTGTCATTGTGGATCCTGAAAAGCAATCCTCGGATCGGGTATTGTTTGGAGCAACTGTGACCATTTGTAACGAAGAAGGAGTTAAAAAAGTTTTTACAATCGTAGGCAAAGACGAAATTGATGCTGCGCGGGGTCAGGTGAGTTGGGCCTCTCCGATTGCAAGAGCCTTGCTCAACGCAAAGGTGGGAGATTTGGTGAGCTTGCATTCTCCGAAAGGTTCGGAGGAACTCGAAATCATTAAAATTGAATACGGTGCACAAACAGGCCCCGTCTGAGCTCCTCAATCTTTTACAAGTTTTTCAGCAAAAAATCAGTCATTTTTGTATAGAGATGATAGCGGGTATAAGGTCCCTCATAAATCCCGTGCGTGCGGTTGGGGTAGTACATGACATCCACTTTTTTATTATTTGCAATGAGCTCATCTACAAAGCTGAGGCTATTCTGAAAATGAACATTGTCATCTCCAGTCCCATGTATCACTAAAAGGGATCCAGAAAGTGTCGCAGCATGGGTCAGGAGGGATGCATTTTGATACCCTTGTGGGTTTTCTTTGGGGGTGCCCATGTAGCGTTCTGTATAAATACTGTCATAATACCTCCAGTCAGAAACAGGCGCGACTGAAATAGCGGCTTTGAATTCTTTATACTTGCAGGCAGAAAGTGCACTCAAGTAGCCTCCATAGCTCCAACCCCAAATTCCAATGCGTGTGGGGTCAACCCAAGGCTGCTGGGATAAGTAGCGAGCCGCTTCTGCCTGGTCTGTGCTTTCGAGTGCTCCAAGATTTTTATAGGTAGACGATTTAAAAACCTTGCCTCTACCCCCTGTTCCTCTGTTGTCCACACAGACAACAACGTAACCTTGCTGTGATAGGTAGTGAAACCAGAAATCATTTTTAGTCCATCGATCTAAAACAGTTTGAGAGCCAGGTCCTCCGTAGGCATACATTAAAACAGGATATTTTTGTGAAGGGTCAAAGTGGGCAGGCTTATTTCCATCTGGAGAAACTTGAACAAGGCTTTGAGTTTCGCTCGACGGAGTGAGAGATTTAAATTCTTTTTTAGTGAGGTCAAAGAGATAAATTTCTCCTCCTGTTTTAATGCCACGAGAAGGCAAAGTGCTTGTAAAAATGATTTTAGAGAGGTCATTTGTGATGCTGTACTCGTCAATCGAGTAGAGTTTTTCTGAATCAAACAGTTTAAGTTGTGATGCGGATACTAAAATAGCATTCGTATTTGTTTTTATGTCATGTTTCCATAAATCATAGGTCTGTGTTGTGGAATTTTCTTTTAAAAAAGTATAACCCCCACCAGAGGGCAAGAATTTTAAACCCAACGGGGTTTTGCTTTTAAACTCATGAGTTAGAAAGAGTTGTTCTAATGTAAATATTCTATCGCCTTGGGCAAAAGCTGTGTTCAAATAAAACAGAAACACTAAAAAAAATTTCATAACCCTCACACACAAATAGAACAAAAGAGCAAGATAGATATAACAGAGAGAAAATCAATTTCAAGAATAAATTAAAACAGCCCAGTCTGATCGCATTTTATTGAATCAGACTGGGCCATCTAAGCAAATTAATTTATGCTGGAGTCGAATCAATTAATACTGTAGCCGTACTCTACTCTCAAATGGTGAACTGATAAAAGAGGGGGGGGCGCTGGCCTTGGCCAGGAGTGGCTCACATCTTGCTTAATATAATCTCAAATGGTACTGGAGGTTGAGTCTTATGTCACAGTCACAAATCGATATTCTTGATCCTTTGCTTGCAGGGAATCCCAATGAAGCTGCGACCAAGGGAGTTGTTTTGCTTTTGAGGTCCGAGGTCAGGTCTGACTTTCAGTTGCTTGACCGGAAAATGGACCAGAGATTTATTGGGATGGATCATGAGTTATTAGAAATTAAAAAGTATGCAAAAAGCATAGCCGAGCAGGTGGGTAAAAATACGGTCGATATCGTTGATTTGCGTACCTCTATGAATAAGAGATTTGATCTTATTCATGAAGAAATCGGACATTTTAAAACTGAATTTTATGAGTTCAAACATGAGATGCTTGGCTTTAAGCAAGAGATGGGTGAGTTCAAAACTGAGATGCTTGGCTTTAAGCAAGAGATGAGTGAGTTCAAACATGAGACGACAGAAAGTTTAAAAAATATTTCTCAGCAAATAAAGTCACTCACCGAAATCGTTATGAAATTAGTTCCCCTTGATTGGAAATAGTTTTTCCAAACTCTGTTTGTGTTTTAAGGTCTCAGTGAAATCAAATTCCGAAGCAAGCTTGTGCAAGGTATTTAAGCAGATGGTGGAAAAAGTAAGACTTATTTGGTCGGTTTGCTGGGCGAAGTGAAGGGCGTTTGACAGGATTGTATGCAAACGATAGACCTCTTTGGCAAAGTTTGCTAAATGAATGGGAATGCCACAATTTAAGAAAACAGTTTTTCGAAATGGCCTCACTTTGCTGACAGAAAGGCATACGGAATTTAAAAGCCTATCCATTGGGGTGTGGGTCAAGGCAGGGACTCGCCACGAACGCTCGCACGAGGCAGGTATTTCTCACTATTTAGAGCACATGCTTTTTAAGGGGACTGAAAACCGCACGGCGCTGCAGATTGCCAGGGAGGTCGACCAGGTGGGTGGAGAGTTTAATGCTTTTACCACTCGAGAATACACCTGTTTTCACATTACACTTCTCAGCCGAAATGTAGATTTAGCGATTGATATTTTAAGTGATATTTTACTCCATTCTAAGTTTGATGCAGACGAGATGGAGCGCGAAAGAAAAGTCATTTTGCAAGAAATTGCGATGGTCGAAGAAGCTCCAGAAGAGCTTGTGCATGATTTATTTTTCGAGCTTCTCTATGGACGACATGGTTTAGGTCGGCCTATTTTAGGCACCGAGACTTCGACTCGAAGGCTGACACGTGGAGAGCTGCTCCGTTATTTTCGAAAACATTATCGCCCAGACCAAATCATTATTTCGCTTGCCGGAAATATCTCTCACGAAAAAATTCGAAAAAAATTGAAGCTTTTAGCTCGAAAAGAGTGGCCCGGTCGTCCTAAAAAGGGAGCGACCAAAAAACAGCTGGGCTTTGAACATGCCCCTCATCTTAAGAGTGGGACGTGGTGGATTAAAAGATCCACAGAGCAAGTCCACTTGATCTGGGGAGTGGAGGGGCCCCGGTATTCGTCTAAAGATCGATTTGCTTCGTTTTTACTCAATGTTTTTTTAGGTGGCGGGATGAGCTCCTCTTTATTTCAGGAGATTCGAGAAAAAAATGGATTGGCCTATACCGTGTACTCGAACCTGTCTCCTTTTTATGACTCGGGTGTTTTTTCTATCTATGCAGCTACAGGAATGAAGCAAGTTCCACTTTGTCTGACGCTCATAGAAGAATGTGTAGAGAAACTTAAAAAACAACTTCTGACGGAAGATGAGTTAAAAACAGTGAAAGACAACCTCAAGGGCACTATTTTATTAAATTCAGATGACGTAGAATCTCGTATGTCGAGTCTCGCTAAAAACGAAATTTTCTTTGGCAAGTATTTTTCAGTGGAAGATGTATGCACTTTGGTGGATCAGGTGAGTCCGCAAGACATCAGGAGAGTATCACGTAAAATCCTTAGCCAGGGCAGTCGCAGTGTTCTTGCGCTCGGGCCTAAGCCCTCACGCCCCGTGTATCTCAAGTTGAGGCCCGTGTTACCCCCCAAATACCATCGGTCATAGAAATGCCATCGCTTAAAAAAAATAAAAAAAAGACAATCCGTACTGAAAATCTTGCGCTTTCCCCTAACCATCCTCTCAAACGCTATTTAGAAGAAATGAGTAAGTATCCTCTTTTAGAGCCGGAGGAGGAATTCCGACTGGCGTTAAGATTGAGAGAAAAAGGCGATCTAGACGCGGCTAAAAAACTGGTGACTGCAAACTTGAGATTAGTAGTTAAAATTGCCTTTGAGTACAACTCGATTTACTCAAACCTTTTAGACTTGATCCAGGAGGGCAATATCGGACTCATGAAAGCTGTTTCCAAATTCGATCCCACCAAAGGGGCTCGCCTGGGCTATTATGCGTCTTGGTGGATTCGGTCTTATATTTTAAAATATATTTTAGATAATTTTAGGCTGGTCAAGATTGGGACCACTCAGGCTCAAAAAAAGCTTTTCTACAACCTCCTGCGTGAAAAAAGCCGCTTAGAGGCGCAGGGACTTTTGACAGGGCCAAAACTTTTGGCAGAGAAGTTAGATGTCAAAGAAAAAGAAATCGTGGAAATGAACCAACGCCTCTCTTCGGAGGGAGGGGAGGTATCTTTCGATGCTCCACTGGATTCTGGGGATGGCAAAACCTCTCACCTGAGCCATCTTGCAGACGAAAAAGCTTCTGCAGAGGAAATGCTTCTCCAAAATCAACTCCTCAAACTCCTCGAGGGCAAGCTCCCGGAGTTTCGAAAGCTATTAGCTCCCAAAGAATTGCATCTCTTTCAAGAACGGATCCTCTCAGAAAATCCCAAAACACTTCAGGAAATTGCAGACCAATATGGTTTGACTCGCGAGAGAGCTCGTCAAATTGAATCCAAAGTCATTTCTAAGCTTAGAGAATTTCTAAAAGCTTACCTGTAAAAATTTTTCAGGAAAGAAAAATTTGCCTGCACCCGAAGGGTTTCTGGCAGGGAGGCCAGAAAAGGTTTTCAGGAAAGAAAAATCCGCCTGCACCCGAAGGGTTTCTGGCAAGGAGGCCAGAAAAGGTTTTTCAGACCAGAAAGGGCTTTACACCCCATCCCACTCCATGTTAGTCGCTAGAAGTTAAGTAAATAAAATTGAAGGCAGAGCTTTAAACATGAAAGTAGAAATAAAACAAAAAAAAGCAGAAATTATAAAAAAATTTTCTCGAAGCAGTTCTGACACCGGTTCGTCCGAAGTCCAAGTTGCTCTCTTGACGACTCATATCAATGAGCTCAATGGCCATTTTAAAGGACACCCTAAGGATTTTCATTCTCGAACGGGACTATTGAAGATGGTGGGTCAAAGAAGACGGCTGTTAGCTTATTTGAAGGATCGAGATCAAAAGCGATATAAAACGCTCATTGAGGCGTTAGAGCTCAGAAAATAATTCCTGGCTGTTTTTTAATCAAAACTATAAGCCCGGAAGGCTTTGGAATAAAAAGAGGACCAAAAAAATGATTCATCGCGTATCTTGCGAAGTTGGTGGTAAGACCTTATCCCTAGAAACTGGAAAACTGGCGAAACAGGCCCATGGCTCTGTCTTAGTCAGCTTTGGAGACACCCGAGTCTTAGTGACCGTGTGTTGTGCATCAAAGCCTAAAGTGGGAGCTGATTTTTTTCCCATGACGGTTGAGTTTTCAGAAAAATACTATGCAGCAGGGAAAATCCCAGGCAGTTTTTTTAGGCGTGAGGGCCGGCCCACACAAGAGGCGACTTTGTCGGCTCGAATGATTGATCGCCCCTTAAGACCTCTGTTTCCAGAGGGTTTTTACTACGACACTCAAATTGTAGCTACTGTGCTTTCGATTGACTTAGAAGCCGACGTAGACATCGCTGCTTCTGTTGGAGCTTCTGCAGCAGTGCATATTTCTGACATTCCATTTAATGGTCCCACGGCTGCCTGTTTAGTAGGGAGGGTGGACGGTCAGTATGTCATCAACCCCTCTTGGAATCAGATCGAAAAGGGACTCTCTGATTTAGATATTTTGGTGGCTGGCACTGAAAAAGCCATCATGATGGTCGAAGGAGGTGCTCAAGAAGTTCCCGAAGAAGAAGTTCTTGGGGCCATCTTAAAAGGGCACGAAGAGATTAAAAAAATGACCCAGATGATAGAGGAGTTAAGACGCCTTTGTGGGAAGCCAAAACGGGAATTTCTGCCCCAAAAACCAGAGGTGACACTCAATACAAAGCTTGAAAAACTTGCAAAAAATGACGTCAAAAAAGCTTTAAAAATGAAAGAAAAAACGCTTCGTTATCAACTGTTAGAAAAAATTGAGAAAACGGCTTTAGAAACTCTGGTTCCAGCCTCTCTCAAAAAAGAGGATCCAGAAAAAGCTGCAAAAATGGAGTTTGATACAAAATCCTCTTTTGAGCTCCTCAAGTACAATCTCATGCGAGAAATGATTTTGGACGAAAAAGTGAGAATTGACGGCAGGGACACAAAAACTGTTCGGCCGATTTCTGTAGAGGCTGGGCTTTTGCCTCGAACCCATGGGAGTGGACTTTTTACCCGTGGAGAAACTCAGGTCTTGGCAACGGTCACTTTGGGTACGTCTGATGACGAACAGATTATCGACACCATGTTTCAAAAGGATATGAAAAAATTCATGCTTCACTACAATTTCCCTCCTTTCTCTGTAGGAGAAACAGGAAGAATGGGTGGAAATAGTCGGCGAGAAATTGGGCATGGAGCTTTGGCTGAGCGTTCGATCCTAGCGATGATGCCTGCTTACGAAAAATTTCCTTACACACTGAGAATTGTCTGTGAAACCCTGGAGAGCAACGGGTCTTCGTCGATGGGATCGGTATGTGCTTCTTCGATGGCTTTGATGGACGCTGGAGTTCCATTTCCTAAAGCGGTTGCTGGAATTGCCATGGGCTTAATTAAAGAAAAAGAGAAGGTGGCCATCCTCTCTGATATTTTAGGAGACGAAGACCACCTCGGCGATATGGATTTTAAAGTTGCTGGCACTGAAAAAGGGGTCACTGGAATTCAGATGGACATTAAAATAGAAGGGGTCGACGAAGCCATTATGAGAGAGGCTCTTGCGCAGGCTAGAGAGGGCAGACTCCATATTTTAGGCGAAATGGCCAAAGTCATTTCAGAACCTCGCAATGATCTCTCCAAATTTGCACCTCGAATTACCACGATCGAAGTTCCTGTAGATAAAATTAGAGAAGTTATTGGCAGTGGAGGAAAAGTCATCAAAGAAATCATTGCAAAAACAGGATGTAAAATTGATATCCAAGACACCGGTAAAATCAACATTGCCAGCAACGATGGAGCGGCTGCACAGAGGGCCATTGACATCATTAAAGGCATTATAGCCGAAGCAGAAGTTGGAAAAATATACAAAGGGATGGTTAAAAAGATTGTAGATTTTGGCGCCTTTGTCGGAGTGTTACCCAATCAAGACGGGCTTTTGCACATTTCCGAAATTGCCCATGAGAGAGTCAATAACGTCACAGATTACCTGAGAGAAGGGGACGAAATTGAGGTCAAAGTCATAGAAGTGGATCGGATGGGCAAAATCAGACTTTCTCGAAAGGTTCTGCTTCCAATGCCAGAAGGAGGGGTTGCGCCACAGCCCAGACCTCCCCGCAGCAGTGGTGGCGGTGGAAGTAGTGGCGGCGGCCAGCCTAGAGATAGTAGAGGAAGAGGCGGTTATGGTGGCGGAGGTGGTGGTGGAGGCACGCCAAGGCCATTTCCCACATAGATTTTGCTGACATAAACAAGTTTAGTTAATAAAAACTATTCCTGAGTGTTTTATTTTATTTTTTTATGTTGCATAGTTTAGCAGCCCTTGTTATAAGTCCTACGCTCCGCAAAACTGTTTTAGTCGGCTGCTTGATGCAAAGTAATCAAACAGCGGATCAAAGTAGTTTGAGATGCTTGGAGATTTTAAAACTGAGTCAAGAAGGCTTAGTTTGAACGAAGCCATGAAAGGCTTTAACGCTCTTGAAGGAGAGAATATGTATAAGAAAATAGTTTTCGGACTCAGCGGCCTTGGGCTCGTTGGGCTAGTGGCCGTTTCAGCTCCAAGCATTACATTGGCTGAAACACAGACTTCGACCACAACCCCTGCCGCTGCTGCTCCCAGTATCAAAGATGTCCTAGACATTAAGTATGTAAATAGGCTTGACGGTGCTGCAGTCACCAATCCACTTTCGAGCAGAGTACCTGATCTCAATGTGGGCCGAGGTTCTGAGACAGATCTTGTAAATTTGGAAAATTACTTAGGCGTAGCTTACAAAGCAGCCCCAGACGTTCTATTGGGTGCGGTCATGAACTTTGCATTGTCGCCAGTTCAAAATCATGAATTTACAATGAAAGATCCCTATCTCAAGGCTTCTCATGGCAAATTGATCAACTCAGGTGCATTTAATGTCTATGCCGATCTCAGACTTGGACCAGGTGTATCGACTAAATCTAGAGCCAACAACCAAATGGCCTTTGTCATGTCAAAACAAAATACCACTTATGACATCCCAGACACACGATTGACTGTAGGTGCTATTACTTTGGCAAAAGTTAACCTTTTTAAGGGGTCTTTGCTGGATGGCCAAAAAGATCTTAACTTAGAGGCTTTTCCAAATGTGGGTTATAAAATCCTTCCAAATCTCTCTGCTGTCATGGGTTATGACATGAACGCATCCCATGTGAGAAGTAGCGGTGGTTTGGTTAGTGATGGAACCTCACTCCAACCTGGTATTGATTGGGATATTACTCCTGCAATTAACTTCAATCCTTACTTAGATATCAAAACTGGAAACCGAATTGCTGCGGACACCACAACAATGGGGTTTTGGTTTACAGCTAGGCTTCTCTAAAACTAAGCTGTTTTGTTAAGGGTATTCTTTAACGCTAAGCACCAAGCCGTAAGGCTTGGTGCTTTTTTTATGCACGAAAATCATAAGTATTTTACAATAGTAAGACTATGTCTGTAAGCGCCGCTGTAACCAATAAGGGGGAGTGGTTTCTTAAAATCGGGCACCACTCGGTCGGTCCTCTCCCTATCGAAGAAGTCCAATCTCTTTTTCAAACGGGCGACATTCAGCCCCTCCACCAGCTCACCTCAGTAGAAATCAAAGGAGAGTGGATTGTTGCAAAAGATTTGATTTTAGCTTTAAAGCAAATGAGAGAACTAGAAATAAAAAAACAAACAGAACAACAAAAATCTACTCTGCAAGCAACTTCTCAGGCCCAAAGTCTAAACTTCAAGGCTCCACTACGACCTTTGGATATTGGAAAAATGTCCGAAACAAAACCCAATCCAGCCTATGACCCCACAGTGAGTCTTTTTGATACACTCCAGGCTGTAAAAGAAAAAAAATCTAATGTCCGCATTGTTGTCCCCATGCAGTCTCAACCGAGTTTATACAATACGCTAAAAAGTCATATGACTTCTCAAACTTGGCTTATTTTGCTTCTTGTTTTAGTGCTGATCTTTGCTTCTTTTGGAGTTTTAAAACTTTTAGAGCAAACTTTAAAACCCATTCCGGTGCATAAAACTCTGATCGAATCTACAGCGGTAGAAACTCAAACAAAGCCCGGAGCCCCAGCTCATCCAAAACCCGTGTCCGTGACAGCTCCTAAAGCAAATGTAACCCCCTACCGACCCCAACCGGCTCATATTAAGCCTGTACTACCTCCGACTAAGTTGACTCCACCCCCCCCCTCGCTAGAAGAAGAAAAAAGGGATGACGACCGAAATAGAGACGAAAATCAAAACCTACAGGACAACGCAGTGGCTCCCCCTGAAAATGGCCCCGCTCATGACTCCCGTGACCCAAGAGATGAACAAAACCTGAACAATAATGAGCCACAGCCAAATAATCCATATTAAGATTGATTTCTCTCATCTTTTAAGTAATTCGATATACTACCGTGTCGTGCAATTTAGGCGTATTCATCACTTTCGAAGGTACTGAGGGAACTGGAAAATCTACTCTTATCAAAAATCTGGCCAAAAAACTGAGAGAGAAGTCCGTGCCCGTCCTGCTCACCAGAGAGCCTGGTGGAACGCCTTTGGCAGAAAAGATTAGAAAGATCTTACTCAATGACGTGATGCCCCCCTGGTGTGAACTTTTCTTGTACGAAGCTGCGAGAGCAGATCACGTCACTCACAAAATCGTGCCAGCACTAAAAGCAGGGAAAATTATTTTATGTGATCGTTTTACAGACTCCTCTCTTGCCTATCAGGGGTATGCCCGCGGATTGCCTTGGAATGAAGTAAAAAAATTAAATGACTTAGCTACCCAGAAGCTTAGGCCTCATCTCCATATCTTTTTAGACCTCCCTGTCTCCATAGGCCTGAAGCGTGCAAAAATCCAAACGCGTTTTGAGAAAGAGGGCCTTCAGTTTCAAAGAAAGGTGAGAAACGGATTTCAAAAAGCCTACCTAGAAAATAAAAAAAAGTGGATAAAATTTAATGTTCAAAACTATTCTAGAGCTGAATTGTGCGCGGTTGTCTTAAAACAGATTTTAAAGGCGAAAGAAATTTCGAAAAAAATTAAATGACAAAATCAGTCGAACTACGCCCGATTCTGCCCTTGCCTAAGATTTTACTGAATCATCATTTAGAAAACCTATCACCCATTCTAAACCAATGGACCGAGCCCTCAAAAATCCCTCCAGTCATGCTGCTCACAGGTGTTACTGGAATTGGAAAACGCTCGGTGGTCCACTATCTTGCCCAAGGATTGCTTTGTGAAAACTCAAAATTTTCAGACCCCTGTGGGGCTTGCTCAAACTGTCAAAGAGCCTTAAAAAACACATGGATTGATTTTACAGAAATTTCTTCGGAAACGTCTTCAATAACCTCTGGCGAAGAAGCTCCAGAAGAAAAAAAATCAAGGACATTGAAAATTGAACAATTTAGAAACTTAAAAGAAACTCTAGGTTTTGGGGCTTACCAAAGTACTTTTAGAGTCATCCACATCCATAATGCCGAGCAAATGACTCCTCAGGCTGCTAACTCCCTGCTGAAATTTTTAGAAGAACCCCCCAAGGGATGGGTCTTATTTCTCACTGCAAGCGATCCCACCTTGCTTTTGCCCACTTTGGTTTCCCGCTGCCAAATGTTGCGTCTAAAGCCACTTTCTACTGCCCTTTTAGAAAAAATATTAGAGGAAAATAACCTTTCTGTTGAGCGCATTCCCATTGCAGCCAGGCTTGCACAAGGGAGTTGGAAAAAAGCGCTCACTCTTTGCTCGAATGCTTCGTGGGAAAGTAGGCAAAATCTGTTTTATTTTTTGAAAAATCCAAGCCAACAACTCGTCCCTTTTTTAGAGTCGTGTGCAAAAGATCCAAAGAACTTTGAATTTGTTTTAGATTGTCTTGAGCAGGTTCTAGATGATCTTATTGGTTTCTCGATTAAAAAAGACAGCTGTAAAAATCTTGATCAAAGAGAAATTTTATTAGAACTGGCAGAAAAAATAAAGTTTGACCCCATTCGTTACCATGCGCGAATTTGCAAAGCTCGAGCCGAAGCTCAAACGCCTGTAAACCGAAAAATTTTAATTCAAGATCTACTTTTTCCTTGGCTTGATTCAAAATGATAGAACTTCAGAAAATTGGAAAAAAATTTGATCAAACTTGGATTTTTAGAAAAATTTCTCTTCTTGTAGAAGATCAAGAGTCCATCGTCATCATGGGCCCTTCGGGTAGCGGCAAAACAACTCTCCTAAAAATCATCGCGGGTTTGCTCGACTCAGAAGAGGGTAAACTAGAATTGGACGACACAAATATGGGAATGGTTTTTCAAAAAAATGCACTTTTTGATTCCTTGACAGCGATGGAAAATCTTTTACTGCCACTTCAGGAATGCAGCCATATCGAGGAAGCTCAAGCCAAACAAGAAGCTCGTCGTTATTTAAACGAAGTCGGACTTTTGGACGTCGAATCTCTTTACCCAAATGAGCTCTCAGGAGGAATGCAAAAAAGGTTAGGCATTGCTCGAGCTCTGATTTTAAAACCGAAGATTTTACTTTGCGATGATCCGACAGCTGGATTAGATCCCATCACTTCTAGAAAAATCGGAGAGCTTCTTCTAAAGTTAAAAACCCTTTACAAAACAACATTGCTCACCATGACCAATGACTTGCAAAGAGCTTTTCAGCTTGCAGATCGACTGTATGTGCTTGCTCAAGGAAAACTCCATGGAGGCGCTCCCAAAGAACAAATCCTAGCGTCAAAGGACCCTCTTATTTCTCAGTTTATAAAAGGTTTAAGTACGGGGCCTCTTACATCATGAGTATTCGTTTTGAAAACATTACTAAATCTTTTGGCTCAAAAAATATTTTAAAAAACCTTTCTTTTGAGATTAAAGAAGCCGAAGTGTTTTTTATTATTGGAAAAAGTGGAGTCGGAAAGTCAGTGACCTTAAAACAAATCGTAGGTTTGATAAAACCCGACAGTGGCGAAATCTACGTGCACGAAAGACCTCTCAGTGCACTGGAGGGTGACGAACTTGCATTTCACCGCCAATCTTGCGGGATGGTTTTTCAGCAGCCTGCTCTTTTAGATTTTTTGACTGTGCGTGAAAATATCTCTTTTGGATTAATGAAAAAAAAGCTTTCGGACGTTGAAATCGCAGAAAAAGTTCTAGAAAAATTAAAATTGGTTCACTTAAACGAAGACCTCTTGCCCCTGTATCCGTCCAAAATATCTTTTGGAATGCAAAAAAGAGTTGCGATTGCAAGGACTTTGGCGCCTGAGCCCTCTATTCTTCTCTTTGATGAACCCACAACGAGTCTAGACCCCATGGCTAAGAATGCAATCAATGGCCTAATTTTCGAACTTTCGCGAACCCTTCGGGTCACCAGTGTCGTTGTGTCTCATGACATGGATTGTGCTCTTAAAATTGCAGATCGGATTTTAGTTTTAGAAAAAGGCGAAATTCTTGCCTTAGGAAGTCCTTCTGAGATCAAAAAATCAAAAAATAGTATGATCCAAAGTTTTTTAATGGAAACAGAGCATGATTCAGTATTTTAAAAAATCTCTGCATGATTTTTTCTATGAAATAGGTGGGATCACTTTTTTCTTTGTCAATACAATGAAAACATTCAAAGCTCTCTTAAGAGAAGAAAGTCCAAATTTAAAACCGATCACCAAACAAATGTCGCAAGTTTTAACAAGGTCTCTTTCTACTGTTCTCTTGGCAGGAGTTTTTGTCGGAGCTATTTTAGTTTTACAATTTAATCTGATGCTAAAAAATTACGATGCACAAGTTTTTTTGGGTGGCTTGACTACTTCTGCATTGGTGAGAGAAATTGGGCCACTTCTCATCTCTTTTTTACTCGCAGGGAAAATCGGAGCATTTTCGGCTGCAGAATTAGGCACCATGAGAGTGACCGATCAAATTGACGCCATCGAGTGCTTGGGGGTCAACTCCATCGAATACTTGATTGTACCGAGAATGGTAGCCATCATTATATCTAATCTTTTTTTGCTTATTTTAGGGCTTATTGTGAGCATCTTAAGTGCGATGATATTGGCCCATTTTTTTTGTGGGATTAACTTCTTGAGATTTGCTTCCAGCATTCCTCGATTTACAGGATTCTGGACCGTGACTTCTGGCTTTCTTAAGTCTTTGGTCTATAGCAGCATTGTGGCTGCAGTTTCGTCCTATAAAGGATACACCGCCACTGGAGGTGCACGGGGAGTCGGAAAGGCAGTCACACAAGCATCTATTTTTATTTGCTTTTATCTCGTGATTGCCAATTTTCTAACAAGTTATTTTTTGGATTTTATTTATGATATCGGAAACTTAATTTTTGGGGTGTATTAATAATGCTGCGTGAAAAAGTATATGCCCAATTGGAGCTGCACTACCATGTGAGTCGTCTTTTTAAACAGGTCTTGATTCAACTTTTCCTTGGACCGTGGCGCAAAAAAGAAATCCAGCAAGCCATTGTCAAATCTGGAATCGAAATTTTGCCTATCATTGTTATTTCTACTTGTTTTACGGGGCTAGTGATTACACAAGAAATTGCTTGGCACTTAAAAGAATCCCTCCATGCGATCAATATGATTCCAGGGTTTACAGGACAATTTGTCTTACGAGAGCTGGGGGTCATTATTCCAGCTCTTTTAGTGGTGGCCAATATTGGAGCAGCAACCACCGCAGAGATAGGCCTGATGAAAATCACTGATCAAATCGACGCTCTCGTTTTGCTAAAAATTGACCCCATTGGCCTCCTTGTTTTTCCTCGATTTATAGCTAGCCTCTTTTCGTTGACTTGTCTTACGATGATTTCCATTTTTGTCACTCTTGTGTTTGCAACTTTTTCGGCGATGCTCAAATACCATTTTTCATGGCAGGAATATCTCAATGCCGTGAGGCACTTTATCGGATTTAAAGATGTTTTTTGTGCGTTTTTGAAAGCGGTTGTATTTGGAGCGTTTATTCCTATTATTTCTTGCAACTACGGGTTTGCATGTAAGGATGGAGCCGAGGGAGTGGGGACTGCAACTACAAACTCTGTGGTGGTAAATACCTTGGTGATTATTGCTCTAGATTTTATCTTAACTTATCTGTCGGCGTTTATTTTGGGCTAAGGATGGTGGGAGTTGCAGGCGGAGTAATTTTAGAAAATTTTCAAAACTTAGCCATAAAATTTTCATTTTTTGTGCATAAGGTCTCAGTAGGAAATAAAAGAAATATCCAGCTCCAAAAAGAGCTCCAAGGCCTTTCCAAAAGTCAGTGATTGTTGGTTTTTGTATAAACTCAGGAATGTGCTCATAGGACAAATAGAGATGCAAGATCCCCAACCCGAGGAAAATAAGTTTTATAAATTTATTTTTCATCATAGACCCCTCATAGTAAATCCTGACACGCTCTTTTGATGGACTCAAAGGTGGTTTGAGTACAGACCTCTGTCAGTCGTTTTTCAATTTTCTTGTCTTTGATTTTTCCTAAATTCGAAATTCCTAGAAGTACATGCATGAGGGCGTCTTCGTCTGCAAAGTATTTTTTTAGTAGATGAGAGAGCACGTTTTCTGCTTTTTCTGTTTGAGTAGCCCCAATGAGCTCGATTGCATATAGTTTTGTCAGTGGCTTCTTATTTTGTTTAGCCAATTCAAAATAAGAATCAAAATACTGGGCGGAAGAATATTTTTCCATTAAGACACCATAAGCAGTTCTTTGAATTGAAAATTTTGCTGACTCTAAGTATGGAATAATACTTTGAAACAGAGATAGGTCTGGAGTCAGTTCTTTGGCTGAATTTAGGTTTGCCATGATTTCCATTTTTAAGGTGTCTGTCATTTCTGTTTTAGCAGAAGACTCGGCTATCTTTATGAATTTGCTTTTTTCTAGTGGAGCAGTTTTTCCTATTTTTGCTTGTGGGATTTTTCCATCTCTAAAATAAAGAGCTGTTGTTTGAACTGGGTTTTTTTGAAGTGTGCCATAGTTGCTGTGATAAAGGTACCTCATCCCATCAAGGTAAAAAAGGTGCCTGCCTCTTTCGGTAAAAGTGCCTTTTTTATCAATGAGCAGGAGATCGCCTCGACAGGAAGTAGTGTTACAAAAAAACTGTGCCTCGGGAAGATTTGTGTCTATAGAAAATAGAGGATTACCGTAATTTGTCCAGGTTTTTCCCAGAGGATGTTCGGAGGGGGTGTGAGTGGCTGCTGAATTGAGGGTTGCTTTGCCTTGAAAGATTTGTGAAATGATTTTTGATCGATCATTCGGTTTTTCATCTGATCCTAAATAGGGCATCATTGTAGGATTGCTCGAATAAAGCCCGCTGCAGTGGGTGTTGAGATTGTTGTGAGTAACATCATAAAAATGAATATCCCCAAATGCGACAACGGGTCTTCCGTATTCGTAGTATTTTGTAACGGCATTAAAGCTTTCGCTGGTCATGGTTTGTATATTATTGCAGGGAAGAAGGAGCCAAAGCTGTGCATAGTTACTGTAGAGTTCGCAGCTATCAAACTTGATATCCACACGGGTGTCTACTGTGACATTAAATCCAACGCTTTCAAGATCAGTTTTTGCTTGTTTTAACCAATAATTTTGGCCTGTCTTTGAATATTCGTCTGGGGCATAAAAAAGAATTTTATTGGGATCAGGTGCAGTGATATTGCTTGGACAACCTGGAGGAGGCTGACTTTCTATTGGGGTATGCGAAATTTGACTGGGTTTCTTTACTGTTGGAGGAGAAGGCTCAGCATCCGAAGTCACTGTTTTAATTTCAAATTTTTGCTCGCAAGACGTGAGTAAAAACAACAACGTACAATAAAAGCGTTTATTCATTACCCCTTACCCCTACAATACAGATTATAGCTCAATGCGTTACATGGCAAGTGTGTCAATTATGACAGCTCTAATGAGCTGATTGTGACAGTTGCTATTGGTTGATTTTATGCGTATAAAAAGTTCTTATGCCACTTAACCCTATGAGCCATGAAGTCAAAGTAGGTGCTTTTATCACAGGTACCCTCATTGTTGCTGTCGTCTTTGCCTGGGCCATTGGGGTCCAAAATCCGTTCAATAGCACCTTTGATTTTTATGTGACCTATAATTTTGCAGGGGGAATTGAGGTGGGCTCCCCGGTTCGAGTTTCTGGAATAAAAATTGGAAAAGTGGAAAAAATTGAGTTTTTTGTCTCAGACTCTAAAAAGCCTGTCGCATTTCAGGAACCAGGAAGTGCAGAGAGTCCAAGCGATAAAGCCGTTTATCCGATACGTCTCAAAGTTTCAGTCAAAAAAGAAGCGGCCCCTGCAATTCGAAAGGACAGCCACTTTTATATTAATTTAGCCGGAATCATTGGTGAGCGTTACATTGAGATCACTCCTGGAAATATTGCTTCGCCAGCCTTGGGTGCCTCTGAAACGATTGCAGGAATCGATCCCCCCCGTATCGATCAACTCATTTCTCAAAGCTTTGACCTCTTCGGAAAAATCAGAGATCTGATCCAAGAAAACGAAGGAGACATCACCAAGTCGATCGAACACCTGTATAAACTCAGCGAAAATCTGAATAAAACTTTGATCTGGGTCGAGAAGTCTAATTTGTTCAAAACAGATTTATCGAAGTTGACCAACAACCTCATTGCCATCACCACAGATGTCAAAAAACTCACTGAAAAAGTTCACACCCCTGAGGGCGAAAAAACACTCGATCTCTTGCATGAACTCCTGTGGCGTTTAGAGCCTTTAAACTCCGAAGCTATCCGTAAGTTTTTGCAAAAAGAGGGCATTCGCGCCCGAATTTTTTAGCGCCAGCGGGTGCGGTTTTTGATCGTTTCTTGTAGGTCTGCTATTTCTTGAGCTGTCTCATTTGGGCTTTTATTCAATGCTTTGGCCCATATCTGAGAGAGTTCGGAGACTAAAGAGAGCCCGGAGTCTACGCGCGATAAAAACAACGGCACTCGTCTGAAATAAAAATCCTCCAGGTGCAAAACCATAGAGTTTTCGATCATGTGCTTGAGCTGAAAATTTAAGTCAGACAATGTTCCAGAGTCTTCATTAAAACACGCTTTTTCCTTCTCAAAAAGAGGGCCGTCTGTTTGAGATCGCAAAGCCCCTTTTGGAAATGCAAAATCTACAATTTCTTGAGCCATTCGACGGTGGGTTGTATATTTTCCACCTGCCACAAAAACACACCCCCCTGGTCCATGTGATATAAAATGTTCCCTGCTCACTTTCTGTAAGCTTTGTGCTTCGGCGCTCACTAACGGTCGTACTCCGACATAAGCACTCACAATATCTGGCCAAGAAATTTTAAGTTTTGGAAAATAAAGCCCAAGCAACTTCAGTAAATATTCTACGTCTTCTTTGGCAATTTGAGCTTGCTCAGGATTGGCATCCGTTTTTCCATCCGTAGTGCCGACAATCACAACTCCGTCACCATAATCTGGGCGAGGAATAGCAAACGAAATCCTTCCATCCGTGGGATGAGCCATCACGACTGCACCTTCGAGCGGAAATCGTTTGAGATCAAAAACAAGGTGGACGCCTTTGCTGGGAACGAGCCAGTTTTTCCATCCAGCAGAGCATTTTAACCCGATTTCGTCTGTCCAGGGTCCAGCACAAATGATTATTTTTTTTGCTTTTAAATCAAACTCTTGTGATTTTTCGGTGTCTTTCACTCTAAAACCCATCATCTGATCTGCTTCCCAAATAGGCTTGAGTGCTTCAGTATAATTTGCAATGCAAGCTCCTAAAAAATGTGCAGATCTCAAAGTCTCCAGAGTGAGTCCATCATCCCACATGCAGGCGTCGTAATACTCAAACCCGCCTTGCAGGCCTTCTTCTTTCAAAGTAGGCACTTGCCCTAAAAGTGCTTTTTTAGAGAGATTTTTATGAAATCCAGGAGATCGAAATAAAGTGAGAACATCATAAAACCACAGTCCCAAACCCAGTTTTGTCTTTCCATTTTTATCTCCACGATAAACTGGGAAAAAAAACTTGAGAGGTTTGACGAGGTGAGGCACTGTTTTTAGTAAAAAAGACCTCTCTGCGAGGGCTTCAAAGACGAGGCCGAATTCAAAATTTTCGAGATATCGTAGACCTCCATGGATTAGCTTTGAGCTGCGCGAAGAAGTCCCATAGGCAAAATCTTTTTTTTCCACAAGAGCAACTTTTAGCCCACGGCTAGCCGCATCCCTGGCAGTAGCTGCTCCGGTGATGCCTCCTCCGATAATGAGTAAATCAAAAATCTCATTTTGAAAGCACTCGAGATTGTGCTCTCGGGTGCGAGACGAAAACTCGTGTGGAGGACGCTCAGGCATTTTTTACCTTTGTGACACTAATTCCAAGCTCAGTCATTTGCAAAGGCTCGACAGACGAAGGTGCTTCGGACATGAGGCAATAGCCCTTTTGAGTTTTCGGAAACGCCATGACATCTCGGATAGGTCCTGCTCCGCACAAAATTGCAGCCAACCGTTCGATCCCAAATGCGATTCCACCGTGGGGCGGAGTTCCGTAGCTGAGTGCTTCTAAGAAAAATCCAAATTTATTTTTGGCTTCTTCTTGAGAAAGCCCCAGATTTTTAAACATCGCAGCTTGAACATCAGAGCGATAAATTCTGAGACTTCCACCTCCAATTTCGACTCCATTCAAAACCATGTCGTAGGCCGAAGCCTCGATTTTGTCGAGAGATTTTCCGCCTATAAAATCTTCAAAGAACTCAGGCCTTGGGGATGTAAAAGGATGGTGGCATGCAAAATATCTTTTCTCTGCTTCGTTATATTCGAGGAGTGGAAAATGGGTCACCCAAAGAAAAGCTGGATTTCCTTTTCCTGGAGCCGGGATCATTCCCAACCGTGATCCCAAGGAAAGTCTCAAAGCTCCCAAAGAGTCTAAAACAGTCTTTGTTTTTGCATCGGCAATGACAAAGACTAAGTCGCCTGCTTTTAGTTTAAGTTGAAAAATTAAGCCTTGCTTCTCTGTTTCAGAAAAAAACTTAAGGGCTGGAGATTGCAATACTCCACCTTCTTGAACTTTGATCCAAAGTAAGCCTTTGGCTCCATAGGTTAAGACATGAGATTGTAAATCTTCATTATCTTTTCTAGAAAATTTTTCGGCCTGTCCTGGGACTACTATGGCACGTATGGCTTTAGCCTGACTAAAAACTTGAAATGTACTTTCTGAAAAGAGAGGGCCCAAGTCTTGAATTTCCAGCCCAAATCTCACATCGGGCTTATCGCTTCCATAGCGATCCATGGCTTCGCGATAAGTCATTTGCGGGAATGGAAGGGTGATTGTTTGACCTAAAATTTCTTTCCAAATGAGAGCCATCATTTCTTCGAAGATGGGAAAAAGACCATCTTCGTCTAAGAAAGAAGTTTCCACATCGATTTGAGAAAATTCGGGCTGCCTGTCGGCCCTCAAATCTTCGTCACGAAAACACCGAGCGATTTGAAAATAGCGGTCCATTCCACTGACCATGAGAAGCTGCTTTAGAGTCTGTGGAGATTGAGGGAGAGCATAAAATGTGCCTGGGTTGAGGCGTGATGGCACAATAAAATCTCTCGCGCCTTCTGGGGTGGACTTGTAGAGAATGGGGGTTTCGATCTCTAAAAAACCTTTAGAGTCTAAAAAATTTCTTACGAGCAAGACCATTTTGTGACGTAGAGTTAGATTTTTCTGAAGAGTCCCCCGCCTTAAATCTAAGTAGCGATATTTGAGGCGTACGTTTTCTGAAACATCACTTTCGTCTTCGAGCATAAAAGGCGGAGTTTTGGCTTCTGATAGAATTTCGAGATCTGTGCAAGCCACTTCGATTGCTCCAGTGGCTAGTTTTTCGTTTGTCATGCCCCCGGGCCTGGCACGGACTTTTCCTTTGCACCAAAGGACAAATTCGTTTCTCAGCTTGTTGGCTATCTGATGTGCAGCCGAGCCACCCCCCGCAAGAGCGGGGTCAAAAACAATTTGAGTGAGGCCATAGCGGTCTCTCAAATCTACAAAAATGAGTCCTCCATGATCGCGTCTCTTCGCAACCCAACCACAAAGCTCGGTTTCTTTATTGATGTGATTTGCTTTTAATTCACCACAGGTATGAGTTCTAGATGTTCGATGAGCCATGACTAATCAATAACATTACCTGAGCGTATGACGCAAGAAATCATTTGTATTGTAGCCCACAAAAATGGGTGCTACTAAATATTAATGCTATGAGTCATATTCTTATTGGGAAGTTCCCAGTATTTTTTTGACTTATAGATTTAACAACTAAAAAGGAGTCCTGATTATGAGAATTCAAAAGATATGTTTATTAATAGGAGCACTGCTCTGCAGTTCTCTTGCTTTGGCGACGGAGCATTCAAAGCTTACAGGGACGGGCACGGTGACGAGCAAACCTGAATTTGTAGAAGTGACTGTTTCTGTCTCTTCGGTTTGTTATTCCACCGCTGAGGCGGCTATGGAAGCAAATAATGTTATTGTAAGCACTGTCGACATAGCGCTTAAAAATGCAATGTCCCGTAAAAGTGACTTTGTACACACCCAGGGTGGCTATACTAGCCCTTATGAAGAGTCTACTGTTGATGGCAAAAAAACCCTCTGTTCGGGTTATCAAAAACAAAACAGCCTTACCTTAAGGACTTCTGCAGTCGATGGCTTTGAGGTGGTTTTTGCAGGGCTTCAAAGTGCCGTTTTAAAATTAGGTAATTCAGCCGCCGGCAGAGGCGCAGCCCGAACTTCTGTGAGCATGGGAGAGCCACAGCCTGGAATTTGCGAAAAAACACGCCAAGAACTTGAATTTAAAGCACTCACTTTGGCGACCAACAACGCAATCGAAAAAATGAGAGCTTCAGTTGCTGATTGCAAAGATGTGACTCAGTTTAACATGGACGCAATTGACGAAACACCACGTGGTTATGAGTCGGATCGTCAGCAATATAACAATAATAAATCCGGGGGTTTAGGAGGATCGAGCGATGCGCCCATTGATTTTAGTGATCTAGAAGTTACTAAATATATAATGGCGACTTTTAGCTATGAAAGTCCTGTATTCAAATGTCTGCCTAAATAACCAAGCCTTCGTAAAGGAGTAAACTTGAGGGGTGAAGTGTTCAATTACATTTCATCCCTTTTTTTATGCTGTGTTTTTAAAAACAATGACTGAAGCAACTGATGTGCATTAGCGACGGCCAAATTTTTTATCTAGCTCTTGTTCTAAAGTTTTTGTTTTGATTACTCGTTTTGCTTTAGCGTCAGCGAGGCCTTCGTCTACGGCAACCATAAAGCTTTCGCATTCTTTCAGTCTATATGACTGAAGCAACTGGCTCAGTTCTTTTACAGTGAGTAGCTTTTTTTCTTTTATAAGTTCTACTACAGATTTTCCAGTTTCTAAAGACTCTTTGACTAGTTTTGCAGTTTGTTCGTACCCCAATTGTGGGCTTAAGGCTGTTGCAATTTGAGGAGTGCTTTCAAAATATTTTCTGAGCTTTTGTGGATTAGGTTCTATTCCATCGATACACTTTGTTTTAAGGATGTGCAGAGCAGAGGTGGCAACTTTGGTGGCCTCCAAAGCGCTATAGGCCATGATCGGCATCATGACATTGAGTTCAAGCTGTCCAGCTTGTACTGCAAAAGCTACTGTTTGGTCGTAGCCTAAAACAGAGTACCAAGTCTGATTGGCCATTTCTAAAATCGAGGGATTGACTTTTCCTGGCATGATGCTGCTGCCGGGCTGGACAGCTGGGAGGAGGATTTCAGCAAGCCCTGTCAGTGGGCCTGAGGCCAAGAGTCTTAAGTCATTGCAGATGCGAGTGAGTTCGATGGCCATCAATCTTAACATCGAAGAATAAAATAAGAGGGGGCTTTGAGATTGCATGGCTTCGCAAAGGTTTTTGGACAAAAAAAGTTTTTCCCGGGTGAGTCGAGAGAGTTCTTGGACGATGTCTTTTGGGTAGGAAGCAGGAACATTGAGTCCTGTGCCAACAGCGCTGCCCCCAATTCCTAAAATTCGAAGTTGATTTCTACCCTCTTCCATCCAATTTCTGCATTTTATAAGGGTTGCGGCATAAGCACCGATCTCTTGGCCAAAACGCATCGGCACGGCGTCTTGCAAATGAGTTCGAGCGGATTTGAGAAGCGGCATCCATTTTTTTGACTTTGCGCTAAAAGAGTTTGCAAGTGCGGAGAGCGCAGTCACCAAGGGCAAAGAAGCTTCTAAAAGTGCGAGTCTTGTGGCTGTTGGAAAAGTGTCATTGGTGGACTGAGAACAATTGACATCGTCATTGGGGTGTAGGGGCTTGTAAGAGCCCAGGGGGTGGCCTTTGAGCTTATTTCCCACATTGGCAATGACTTCGTTTAGATTCATGTTTTGACTCGTACCCGCACCTGCCTGATAGGGATCCACTGGAAAAATCTCTGGCCAACTTTTTTCTGGAATTTTAAAAATTTCGTCGACTGCCCTTATGATGAGTTTAGCTTTTTCTGAGGACAACACTTTTGCTTTTTTGTTGGCGATGGCGGCTGCTTTTTTAACTTTCAAGTAAGCACTCAAAAGTTCTGGATGAGCTGTGCGTCCTGAAATAGGATAATTTTCGATAGCCCTTTGAGTTTGAGCTCCATAGAGAGCGTCTTTGGGAAGTTTTACAGCGCCAAGGGAGTCATTTTCTGTACGCATTGTTTGGGTCATAGGGGCATTTTAACTCATGAATGGCTCTGCTTAAAAGGCCTAAAAAATAAAAGCACCAGAAAAAAAGTCGCCACCAACATCACAGTCGACAGTGCATTGATCTCTGGGCTCACTCCAAATTTGATCATCGCGTAGATCTTAAGTGGCAAGGTGTCAGTCCCCACTCCCGTAGTAAAAAAGGTGATGAGAAAATCATCGAACGAAAGTGTAAAGGCCATGAGCGCTCCAGATAAAATCCCTGGTGCAATGAGTGGAAAAGTCACTTTCCAAAACGTTTTCCAACGAGTGGCCCCCAGGTCTTGAGCGGCTTCTTCTAGGGTTCGATCAAAGCCTTGCAATCTTGCGCGAACGGTAATGACCACAAAAGACACACTAAATGTGATGTGTGCCAAGATCATCGAAAAAGCTCCTAAAGTGAGTTTCAAAAATACAAACCAGATGAGAAGAGAAAGTCCTAAAACAATTTCGGGCATAATGAGTGGAACATAAGTGAGGGTGTCTAGTACTTTGACTCCAGCAAACTTTGTTCTCTCAAGCGCCAGTGCAGCCGCAGTGCCTATGAAAGTAGCAACCAAAGTGCTCCAAGCCGCAACCCATAAGCTCATATTGAGAGAACTAAGGACATCGTCGTTCGAAAAAACTTTTTGATACCATTGTAGCGTCCAAACTCGAGGAGTGTCTCCACCTCCAGAACTTAAAAAGGAATCTACGACTAAAATTCCGAGTGGAATATACAAAATTAAAAAAGCAAACAAAGTGATCGCTTTGGCAGTCAAGGGAGGAGTCGGTCTGGGTTTTTCCGTCATGCTTCCTCAGATCGCATATAAAGGATTAAACTTCCAATGACTGTTAAAATGAGAATCAGCGAAAGAGCTGCACCAAAAGGCCAGTCTCTTGTTTTTAAAAACTGCTCTGTAATGAGATTGCCAATGAGCATTGTTTTTGCTCCACCCAAAAGATCGGGGATGACAAATTCGCCAAGAGCTGGGGTGAAAACAAAAACTACACCCGCAATCACTCCTTTTTTAGTGAGGGGGAGTAAAATCCTCCACAAAATCATCCATGATCGAGCCCCCAAGTCCTTTGCGGCTTCTAGTAAGGTAAAATCAAATTTTTCGAGTGCTACATAAAGAGGCAAGACCATAAAAGGAAGGTAATTAGTCACCATGCCGAGCCAGACGGAAAAAAAAGTATTGGCAAATAAAACGGGTTCTTGGATCAGGCCCAAAGAAAGTAAAAAGTGATTGACGGGGCCATTTTCGCCCAATAAAACTTTGATGGCAAAGGCTCTCACCACAAAGTTTGTCCAAAATGGAACGATCACGAGCATCATTAAAATAGGACGCATCCACACTTGAGCCGTAGCCATGACATAAGCCATTGGATAACCGATCACAAGGCAAGAAACTGCCGTCAAAACTGCAAGCTTTAAACTACTTAAAAAAATTTTAATATAAATTAAATCGGTCGCTCGAATGTAGTTTTCGAAAGTAAATCGAAACTCCACCCCTCCATACATCCCCTTGGTAATAAAACTGTAAACAATGACAATGGTCAAAGGGATGAGCAAAAACCATAAAAACCACCCCATGAGTGGGAGTGCAATCAGAGGCGGCCTCTTAGTGTATGATTGCATGGGAGGTGCCTTTTTCAGCCTTTTCATCTTTTTTATTTTTTTCAATGATGAGACAGTCCTCAGGGGACCAAGCCATAAAGACTCGGTCTCCCACAGAAAACCCTTTTTTTACGGTTACTGCGGAGTTGGGCTGTATTACTAAAACAGGCGCAAAATCAGCCTCTTTGGGTTGCACAAAAAACCGAGTGATCGAACCTTGGTATAAAATTTCTTTGATGGATCCTTCGAGGCCATTTTGTTCAGAAGGGGGTGAAGACTTTAGAAGTTTTAATTTTTCAGGCCGAACTAAAACCGAAACGGGAGCTCCTCTGGAGAGCTGAGGCAATGGCCTAAGGCCGTCCCGAGGCGGTTTTATCAGAATGGGCTTTTTAAAAACACCATTGACTGCAACTGTCTCTAAAGAAGTCTCTCGAATTTCACCCTCAAAGGAGTTGATCGAACCAATAAACTGAGCGACAAAGATAGTTTTTGGGTATTCATAAATTTCTTGAGGAGTGCCGATTTGTTCTACCACTCCATGGTTCATGACCGCAATGCGATCCGAAAGAGTCAAAGCTTCCTCTTGGTCATGTGTGACAAAAATAAAGCTGTGTTTAAGACGCCTCTGAAGGGTGAGCAATTCCACTTGCATCTGTTGTCTCAATTTTAGATCCAAAGCCGAGAGAGGTTCGTCTAATAGAAGAACCCTGGGACGATTGACAAAAGCCCGCGCCAGAGCAATGCGCTGCTGTTGACCTCCTGACAAAGTCTCAATCCCGCGATTGCAAAAATCTTCCATTTTTACTAAGGCTAGAGCTTCAGAAACTCTTTGTTTAGTTTCCCCAGGAGGAACTTTCTTCATTTTTAGGCCAAACGCCACATTTTCCCAAACATCGAGGTGAGGAAAAAGAGCATACCTCTGAAAGACCATATTGAACTGGCGCTTATTGGGAGGGAGCTCGTCTATTCTTTGGTTGTCTTGCCAGATTTCGCCCTCCGAGGGGTGTTCGAAACCACCTAAAAGCCTCAATAAAGTTGTTTTGCCGCAACCACTAGGCCCCAGGAGAGAGAAAAACTCTCCTTCTTGAATAGTCAATTGGACGTGGTCTACAGCATAGGTTTTTCCAAATTTCTTACTGACCGACCTCAGTTCAAGCATGACATGGGGTTCTATATCAGAAATAAGGCAAGAGTAAAAAATAAAAAAGCCCACTTTCTGTGAGAGAGCGGGCTTTTTTAAAAACAAAAAACTGTTTTTATCGAACGGATTCTTTGAATTCGCGTCCAGCACGAAATTTTGGAACAGTCATGGCTGGAATTTTAATTTCTTTGCCGGTCTGAGGATTGCGGCCAATACGAGCTTTTCTTTTGGTCTTTGTAAAGGTGCCAAATCCAATTAAAGTGACGTCATCTCCTTTTTTTACACTTTTTTTAATGCAATCCAAG
Source organism: uncultured Bdellovibrio sp. (assembly GCA_964490895.1). GTDB lineage: Bacteria > Bdellovibrionota > UBA1018 > UBA1018 > UBA1018 > JACRAO01. The sequence goes on from CAZBEI010000020.1 coordinate 35,038, forward strand.
GCTGCATTTAGGGCCATTTCGGTTTCTACTTTTTTTAATTTTGTCACTTTTGAAACAGATTCAATTAACTGAGCTTTATTCATTGAGTTCTCTCCTTAAATGTTAATAAAGGTTATAAAGTTTCAAGGTTCGGGATCCCCCTCCCCTCATCTTGATCCAAATCATGTCGAAGGAATTCGAAGCTGTCAACCTAAGAATTTATATTTCTCAAAAGAATGCGCAGAGCTTCACGATTCGATTCGTGCTTGACAATCGAAAGAGCGCTTTCAGCCAGAACCCATTTATAGTCCTGGTGTTCGCGAGGATCAAGTTGGATGGAGTTCTTTTTTTTAAGAATTTTCTCAGAAACTTCAACTTCAAAAACTTGTTCACACGCGCGTTTTTCTCTGGAAATAAAGGTAAACTCATATCCAATGGGTACTGGAAGAGAGTCCAATTTTAGGCCGGTCTCCTCCTGCGTTTCCCTCAGAGCGGCTTGAGCGGAGGACTCTTTTTCTTCTACGCTACCGGTGATCGGTTGCCAAAAGGCGCCTCTTTCTTCCGTTGTGAGAAAGAGTAAAAAATAGTGTTCCCCTTTTTCATTGAGGCCATGGACCCAGACTTGCACTTTATAGGTGGAAATGGTTTCTAGCATATTCTATTCTATTTAATGGAAATCTTGCGATTTGTCATTTAACACTGATATCACTGAAAGAACGAGTGTGCCGACGTAGCTCAGTTGGTAGAGCAACGCTTTCGTAAAGCGTCACCTGGTGCATCTGCTAACCCCTTGAAACCACAAGAAAGCCATGAAAACAATAAGGAAAATGACGCTCCAGATATTGCAGAGCTAATCCAAAAAATACTGCTCATTACGTTTGAATACGTCTCTTTCTGCTCCGCTAATGCTCCGCAAGGAGTTGCGACAGAAAATACAATGGGGAGGAAAAAACCAATGCCTCCACCTTAAATAAAAAAGCCCGAAGTTGTTAGCTCCGGGCTTTCGCAGTTTTTGTTTGAACTTACTTTTCAATCAGTTGGAACTGTTTGTTACGAGCAGTTCCTAGCATGGATACGAACATTACAGAACAGACATCTTCATTGTTACGGGGATGTCGCGTATCCGTCAACATTTGGAGAAAATATATGGAATTACGGACAAGCCTGATCATTGCAATAACCAATCAAAAAGGTGGAGTCGGCAAAACGACAACCGCAATCAATCTAGCGCAAGCACTGGCGCTACAAGACTTAAAAATTCTTCTTGTAGATTTAGATCCACAGGGAAATGCCACCTGTGGAGTGGGTATCAAGCTCGAATCAATTCAGACTTCTGTTGCGGATTTAATTCGCGACCGGGATTTACTGGCTGAGAAAGCCATCTACAAAGGAGATGGGCTAGATATAATCCCAGC
>CAZBEI010000021.1:0-54340 GCA_964490895.1 uncultured Bdellovibrio sp.
AGATTATCTTCGAAACTGAGTTCGATGGATTTTTTCATCCACTCCAAGTCTCCTCCGGCACAAAAAATCGGACCCTCTCCTCTCAATAACACGACTTTGATCTCAGGCTTTAAAACCTCGTGAGTAAAGACCTGCGTGAGCTCACCTATCATCAACTCATTAAACGCATTTCTGACTGATGTGCGACTGAGAGAGACACTTAAAACACCCTTTGGGTCTTCGGCCAATTTGATTGTCTTATACATGCAGTTCAAAATCCTGCCACGAAATCAACTTGAAATCAAAGAAAACGCAAGCTAGCTTAAGTCTATGCCAACATTAAAATCTCAGATCAGTCCAAATAGCCCAGAATTCAAAGAAAATGCCAACTACAACCATAGACTTGCTCAAGAGCTCGAAGACTATCTTAAAGAAGTCAAAGAAGGCGGAGAAAAAGAGTCAAAAGACAAGCACGAAAAGAGAGGAAAACTCTTTGTAAGAGACCGTATCCAAAAATTAATAGATCTTGGATCCTCTTTTTTAGAGTGCTCCCCTCTGGCAGCTTTCAAAATGTACGACTCCCAGGCTCCATCAGCCGGAATCGTCACCGGAGTTGGCGTGATCCATGGTCGTGAGATCATGATCATTGCCAATGACGCAACTGTAAAGGGGGGGGCGTACCTTCCGCTCACCGTAAAAAAACACTTACGGGCACAAGAGATTGCACGCGAAAATCACCTTCCTTGTGTTTATTTAGTGGATTCGGGGGGAGCTTTTTTGCCACTTCAAGCCGAAGTTTTCCCAGACCGAGACCATTTTGGCAGAATTTTTTATAATCAAGCGGTTATGTCGGGGCTGGGCATACCGCAAATTGCCGTGGTCTTAGGCTCTTGTACGGCAGGTGGAGCTTATGTCCCAGCCATGAGTGACGAAACAATTATTGTCAGAAATCAAGGGACGATTTTTCTCGGGGGTCCCCCATTAGTAAAAGCAGCCACTGGCGAAGTGGTCACTGCAGAAGAACTGGGAGGGGCCGACCTCCACTGCAAAACCTCAGGGGTCACCGACCATTTAGCACAAAATGACGAGCATGCTTTAGAAATCACTCGTGAAATTATTTTACATTTAAACCAAAAGCCTCCATTTAGCCAAAAACCTCCGTTTAACCAAAAGCCTCCGGCTTTTATAGAATGCACCACCCCAGAAGACCCACTCTATGATCCTCTAGAGATTGCTGGGATATTAACAACCGATGTTCGGAAACCCTTCGAAATCCGAGAAATCATCGCTCGGCTTGTAGATGGTTCGAGATTTCATGAATTCAAATCCCTTTATGGATCTACACTGGTCTGTGGATTTGCCCACATTTGGGGTTATCCCGTAGGGATTTTAGGAAATAACGGCATTCTTTTTAGTGAGACTGCTTTGAAAGCAACACATTTTATTGAGCTTTGTACTCAAAGAAAAATCCCTCTGATTTTTTTGCAAAATATCACTGGATTTATGGTTGGAAAAAAATACGAATCTGGCGGCATTGCAAAAGACGGTGCAAAAATGGTGATGGCAGTCTCCAATGCCCAAGTTCCTAAACTGACCGTGATTGTGGGAGGCAGTTTTGGCGCTGGGAACTACGGGATGTGTGGTCGGGCTTACCAGCCCCGTTTTTTATGGATGTGGCCCAATTCCAGAATCTCAGTCATGGGAGGAGAACAAGCCGCGCATGTACTGAGCCAAGTCAAAGTGGACCAGCAAAAAGCTAAAGGAAAAAATCTCTCCCCCCAAGACATTGCAGCCATTGCAGATCCCATTCGAGCCCAGTATGAAAAAGAGGGAAGTCCCTATTACAGCACTGCGCGACTTTGGGATGATGGAATTTTAGTCCCCTGGAAAACTCGCGAAGTCTTAGCGCGAGCTCTCTCCACTTGCCTCAATGCTCCCATTCCAGAAACTCGTTTTGGCGTATTTAGGATGTAAACAATGCATAGAAAAAATTTGTTAGGACAGATTGACGATTATCAATTGCGCCACCCCGATGAGCACTCGCTCATAGAAAAATTTAGAGCATTTGTGAAAGAGCATTCGAACTGTTTTGAGCGCTCCTTGCAAAAAGGACACATCACCAGTTCAGCTTGGTTGCTCGATTCTACAGGCCAGAAAGTTTTGCTCACCCATCACAAAAAATTAGGCAAATGGCTCCAATTGGGCGGACATGCCGATGGTGAGACCGATGTTTTGAAAGTAGCCATCAAAGAAGCGCAGGAGGAATCTGGCATTCGGGAGATTTGCCCGCTCGATGAGGGGATTTTTGATTTAGACATTCATACAATCCCAGCTCGCAGCGGAGAACCTGAGCATAAGCACTATGATGTCCGATTTTTACTCCGTGCCAAAAAAGAAGACTATCAAATAAGCCAGGAGTCTCACAATCTTGCTTGGCTCACTCTGGCAGAACTAGAAAAAATGGAGTTAGATGACTCCGTGAGAAAAATGGTGAGAAAGTGGCGAGCTCTCACTCCTCGTCTTTTTGAAGTGCCGCAATCACGGCCAGATCCTCAAGTGTGGTGATATCTCCCTTGACGCTCCCACTGGTGGCAAGTTCTCGCAGTAAGCGGCGCATGATTTTCCCAGAACGTGTTTTGGGCAAGCTATCGGTAAACCGGATTTCCTCAGGGCGCGCCAATGCTCCAATTTCTTGCTGGACATGAGCTCGCAGTTCGTCACTGATTTTTTTCAGGGCTTCAGTGTCTTCTTTTGTGGCAATGCCTGCTTTCAAAGTCACAAAAGCCACAAGCGCTTGTCCCTTGAGTTCGTCAGGACGCCCGACCACAGCAGCTTCTGCCACTTTGGGATGAGAGACCAACGCACTTTCGACCTCCATTGTTCCAATGCGGTGTCCGCTGACATTGAGGACATCATCGACTCGCCCTAAACACCAGATATAGCCGTCTTCGTCTTTGCGAGCGCCATCGCCTGTAAAATAAATTCCACCAGAAAATTCGGAAAAATATTGTTTTTTAAATCGTTCAGGATCCTTATGGATCGTCCGCGCCATCGAAGGCCAAGGTTTTCGAATCACAAGATAGCCGCCAGAACCATAGGGCACAGGCTCTCCTCTTTTATCCACAACCTCTACATCATAACCTGGCAGCGGCAGAGTTGCTGAACCTGGTTTTGTAGAAACAGCTCCAGGCACAGGAGAAATCACAATGGCTCCGGTCTCTGTTTGCCAATACGTATCTACAATGGGACAGCGATTGCCGCCCACATTTTCGCGGTACCACATCCAAGCTTCTGGATTGATGGGCTCACCCACCGTTCCAAGGAGCCTAAGAGAACTCATGTCTCTTGCTTTTAGAGCGTCTGTCCCAAGCCTCATAAAAGAACGAATCGCAGTGGGTGCAGTATAAAATATAGTAATTTTATGCTTCTCAATCATGGCCCAAAAACGATCGGCAGTCGGAGTGGTTGGAGCTCCCTCGTACATAAAAACAGTGGCTCCTGCTGCCAAGGGACCATAGACAACGTAGGTGTGTCCGGTCACCCATCCGATATCTGCTGTACACCAATAGAGATCCTGAGGCTTGATATCAAAAACTTGCTTTGTTGTACGCAACGCTCCTGTGAGATAGCCTCCGGTAGTGTGCACGATCCCTTTTGGTTTTCCAGTAGTCCCACTTGTATACAATATATATAAAGGATGCTCTGAGTCTAATTCTTCTGCATAACCCTGAGTTTTTGCTTCCTCGCTCGAAACGCTAGCCAAAAGCTCGTGCCAGTCCAAAGTATTTTTTGAAGAGCGATTAAAACTCCTGGCCGTTTGCCCCGCCAATGCACGCTGCACCTGTAAAACATATTTTACACTGGGGCAATCTTTGATCGCAAGGTCCACTTGTTCTCTGAGTTTGACCGGAGCACCTTTGCGATATCCAAAATCAGCTGTAATCACAAGCGAGGCTTCAGCGTCATTAATGCGATCTTTGAGTGATTCTGCGCTAAATCCACCAAAAATCACGGTGTGAGTAAATCCTCCCCTGGCGCACGCAAGCATCGCAACCATCGCCTCTGGAATCATGGGCATATAGATCGCCACTCGATCACCAGTGCAAACACCTATCCGCCTTAAGCCAGCTGTAAGAGCACACACTTGCTGATGCAATTCTTGGTAAGTCCATGTGACAACCTCACCTGGCTCGCCCTCCCAAATCAAAGCTGCTTTTTGTGGAAATGCACTCAAATGCCGGTCAAGGCAATTATAAGAAACATTGAGTTTGCCGCCTAAAAACCACTGTGCTTTGGGAGGATCCCAAACCAAAACTTTGTCCCATTTCTTAAACCAATGGAGCTCTTGAGCCGCCTCCTCCCAATATTTTTCGGGATCTTCTTTTCCTTCCTTTACAAGCAAGGAATGGGTTTTTTTATCGACGTTTGCCTGTTTAACAAAATTTTCTGGGGGATTAAAACGCCGGGTTTCTTTTAAAGTAACATCTATGTTTTCATTCATGGATTTGGTCTTAACGCAGTTTTTAAGAGTAGAAAAGCAGAAATTTCCCTAGGGTGGCCACTCCGAGGTGGGCCAGTTCTTTTGATCCCAGCTAGATTATTTAATAATAATGAGTAGTGCTTCTATAACAGCCCCAGTTCCTTTGCAGCACGATTGATCGCCTTATCAAAAGAAGTGAGAGAAGAGTCTGAAATAAGTGCGGAGGCTAAGAGCTGTACATCGACAAATCCTAGGCCTTTTCCATAGAGGTGATGGCTTTCGATCAATTCGAGGGCTTCGCCAAAATCTGCCTCTTTTGCTTTGGGCAAGAGTTTGAGATCTCCAAGCGTTTTATGGCGATTTTTGAAGCTCCCGCATGCAAGTTCACCGATGACAAGAGAGTGTATGAGAACTCGATTTTTAGAGAGTGGTTCATCGAGAACGTCTGTATTTCCCTTAAAGTATTCAATCCAAGCAGAAGTATCAACGAGCAGTGTTTTCATTTCTCAAAATAACGTTTTCTAGGCCGAGCAGTAGCGCTTGGGTCATAGCCTTTGAGCTTTATCAGTCTGAGAGCTGCTTCTTGCTGGATCAAAAGCTCAAGACCGCGATGGACCAAAGCTGTTTTTTCTTTAATACCAGTCAGTTCTTGAGCTTTTTTCACCAGATCATCCTTTAAGTTTAGCGTTGTTCTCATGCATATAAGTATGCATTAAACATATGCCGAAGTCAATCCTTCGGAGTCCTTGTACCGCTACTCCACAGTGGCTTCTTCTAAGACTTCGACCGGCTCTTCTGCTACGACGGTGTCTTGTCGGCTAGGAGCTTCGTACTGAATGCCGCTTAAGAAACTGACACTTTCAGCATAAACTTCGAATGCCATCCGTGTGATTCCATCTTTGCCTTCGTAGGGGTGGCTTCGGACCATTCCCTCGATGAAAACAGCGCTTCCTTTTTTTAAATATTGAGCACAGGCTTCTCCTTGCTTGCCCCAGACCACAATTCTATGCCACTGGGTTTCTTCGCGCATTTCTCCCACTTCGCTTTGTGATTTAATTTTTCTGGAAGTGGCCACAGATAAGTGAGTCACCGGAAACCCTGATTTTGTATACCTCAGGACGGGGTTAGCCCCGAGCCTTCCTGCAACAATGATTCGATTAATGTCTCTCATTTGTAAGACCTCCTTTTAAAGAGGAGTATGCGAAAGGTATGCCATAAAAACTACCGATTTTGATCTAAGGAAGTCTAAGTTTAGGACTCTTGTTCGAAAAAAAAACACTACCATTCTCTTTAAAAACAGTTATGATTTTTGTCTAAAGAGGGGGACTGCACATGACAACGAAACTTTTAATTGTATTATTTTTTTCTTTTACAGCCAGTGCCGAAGAACGGTTTGCAACAACCAATGATTCTGATTTATCTCAAACACCTCAGACTGAAGCAGATGTTCCACTCAATCTTTCTGCGGACAGCATGGAGGTCAGTACTTCGGAACCAGGAGTCTTAAAATTCGAAGTCCTGAGATATGAGCACGAAGTTTTGACTCCAGTTGAGGGTTTGGATTTTCGAGTGGGTATCACAGATCAAAGTGGCCAGGCAGTTGTAGAGGGTTGCTCCAATTCACAAAAGTTCACATTGATGGCCGTATTAAAGTCATCCCATTTTGAGGTCATGAATCCTTCTCAAAATAAAGACTATACCGTTTCTTTTGAGGCCGAGTGTGGCACAAAAGTTCGGGTTATTTTTAAACAAGATTCGAATGGGGGTCAAGCTTTGGGAATTTGGCAAGTGGCTCAAACAGCCAAGAACAAACTCCAAGAGGCTGTGGGACTGCAGTTTTGGAAATCCTCCCTCATTTTTAATTGGCCCGTCAGTGCAGATTATTATGGTGGAACGGTCAATATCTCTCGTGGAGACCATTGGGATGTTGTCGGCCATGAGATGGGGCATGGGATCTATGACCTGGCAAATCTTGGAGCTTGGGGCGGTGGGGCTCATAAAATTGACCAATGCTACAGCGAGGGTCTCGCTTTGTCAGAAGGATGGGCGTCTTTTTTTTCGGCTTGGCTGAGAGTGTCTCTCAATGACGCTGACGCAAAATTCGAATATTTGGTTCCCAGAAGAGCTCCCATTCGGTTTGAAACAATCCCTGCTGATGTGTGTAAGGGCCAAACAAACGAATGGCGTGTCATTGGATTTTTTTGGGATTTGATCGATCTCAATGCCGATGGCGAGTCCATACAAGAACCTTTTTCTAAAATTTGGAGTTTGATGTTGAATGGCGCATCTCCATCAGTAGCTGATGTTGCAAGGCGTCTTATAGAGGGTGGAATCCCAAAAGAAGAGATCGACTTGGCGTGGAATCTTAATTTTCTTACAAATCCACCCTTTGCATTTTAATCAGAGTAGTTTATGGTGATGTGTCATCACTGTACATTTGAGAAAAATCCTATAAGGAGGAATATAAGGAATATGAATATAAAAATAAGTTTAATGATTTTAGTCACAGTTTTTGGATTAATGGGTTGTGCTGGAAAGAAAACCACAGAAACTCAAACCCCCACTCCATCTGGCGAAGAAGGTGCCATAGGTGATTCTGACAGTGGCAAGGCTTTAGGGCTTCAAACGGTGCATTTTCCCTACGACTCCTATGTCTTGGGTGCTGAGGCAAAGAAAGAACTGGATGCTAATTCAAGTGTTTTAAAGGAAAAAGCTTCGGCCAAAGTTCAAGTGGAGGGCCACTGTGACATGCGAGGTGGAATTCAATACAATATCGCTTTGGGCGAAAAAAGAGCCATGGCTGTCAAAAAATATCTCGAAGACCATGGTATTTCTGAAAGCCGACTGACCACCATTAGCTATGGGAAAGAAAGACTTTTAGATTCAGGAACCACAGAGGCAGCTCATACTAAAAATAGAAGAGCTAATTTTGTGATTACTGCTCGATAGTATGATTTTTGGAAAGCAGGTATCAAAATTATTTTTCTATCTGCTTTCCTTTTTTATTTTTGGCTGTTCAATTCTTCAAACTCGCCCTGTTCAACTCATGGCAGACACTGCGGCTGCAATCAAAGCAGCCCGTGAGGTCCAGGCAGACACTTTGGCGCCGGAGCTTTTTAGAAATTCGAGCGAATGGTTTTTTAGAGCTAAAAATCAGTATAAACTGAAAAATTTTAAATTATCCAAAGAGTATGCTGAAAAAGCAAAGCGGTTTGCAGAGGAGGCTGAGTTATCTGCAATTCAGGGAGGAGCCAATCGATCTGATTTGTCTTCCTCGGAGTCGAGCGAATCGGACTCCAAAACATCCGCTTATCCTTACCCCTCACCTACTGGGTACATGCCGGATAAGTTTGAAGACCTGCCTGCACTTCCTTCGCCAAGTCCCAACACAGCGCCGAGCCCGAGTGTAAAATGACGGGCTTGCTAAAGTTCAGTTTAACTTTTAGTATAAAAAGCATGTTTAGAATCATTTTAGTTTTGTTGTGTAGTGTTTTTTTATTTTCATCTTGCCTGAAAACAAGGAACCAGCTCAAAGGGGAGGGGGCTACTGCGGCTGAAACTCAAGGTGAGTCAGCCCCTGCTACCGTCAAGGAAGTCAAACCCCAAGGACAGTATGTATTGGATGAAATTAAAAGTGAAATGACTCACCTCTCTGGAAGAGTCGAAGATTTAGAGAGAAATCAAAAACAAGAGGGAGGCACGACCTCCAAGGAAGAGATTAAAAAACTGGAGACTCGCATTGTAGAGCTTGAACATGCTCAGGCCGCAATGATCGAAACACTCAAAAAACTCTCTTCTATTGTGCCAGTTCCTGACCGAGTTGAGATTTACGAAAAGGGAAGGGCACTCTTTCAGGCCAAAGATTATAAAGGTGCTGTTGAGGCCCTTTCAGAGTACCTGGGCGCAATAAAACCCAAAAGGGCAGAAGACGCGATGTTTTTGAGGGGAGAGGCTTTTTACCAACTCAAAGACCATAAAAAAGCCATCATTGATTTTTCTAAGTTTCCAGAAAAATTTCAGCATTCCTCAAAATTGCCCTTGGCTTTGTATAAGATCGGACTTTCTTTTGAGGCTTTGGGAATGAAAGAAGATGCCAAAGGCTTTTATCAAGAGCTTGTAGACAAATTTCCAAAATCAGGTGAAGCAAAAAAAGCTAAAGCAAAGATACAGTGACCTCATGAGGTGGGTGGGGCTCTTTTTATTTTTTTTGAACGTTCCCTCTTCACATGCAGTGACCCTTATTTACTCCAATGACGTGATGGGTGAGCTTGAACCCTGTGGCTGCCGAAGTAATCCCTTAGGTGGCATGCTTCGAAAAATGACATTGATAAACAGTCTCAAAGATCCAGTGGTTATTCAGCTCGATGCAGGGGATCTTTTATTTTCGACGACTTCATATCCAGAGCTACTCAAAGAACAGGCGAGAGTTCAGGCCGAATATTTACTAAAGTCTATTGATTTGACACTACCCTCTAAAACTTTTGATTTTGTCTCCGTACCAGGCGAAAAAGATTTTGCACTAGGTGTAAAAACGTTTACAGAGCTTATCAGGAAATCAAAAGCCCAGTTTTTGGCTGCTAACCTTACTTATAAAAGTGGGAAATCTTTTTTAAAATCAGAGGTCCTTCTGTTGAGGAAAACGCCTGATGGGAAAATCATTAAAATTTTAGTTTTTGGGTTGGTGGGAAAAAATCTGCACTGGCCCAAAGAGCTCAAAGTTCTGTCTGTTCTGGAAACCGCTAAAAAAGAAATAATCAAGTGGCGCTCTCAAGCCGATCTCATCGTAGCACTTACTCATCAGGGTTTAGAAGAAGACGAAAAAATGGCAAAACTCACGAGCGGGATTGATGTGATTGTGGGGGCTCATTCGCAGTCTTTTTTACAAATTCCAAGCAAAATAAAAAATACACTGATTTATCAGTCTTCGTTTCGAAACCAGTATGTGGGGGTTATCCCCCTAAAACTGCCATTTAGGGGCGAAGGTCACGAGTTGGTTGGACTCGATGAGGGCTATGAAAAACCAAATAGCCAAACTCCTTTGATAGCAGAGTTCAAAGTGGCCATTGCAAAAATAAATGCAAAGAAGGACTTGCGGATGGTGACTTCTAGCAATGGGCAGCTCAATGCAAAAGAAAAATTCCAAACTTTTCCTCGCTGCGCAGAGTGCCACCTCTTGCAGTTTGATTTTTGGAGAAAAACTCGGCATGGATCAGCTTATGCGAGTTTAGTGGAAAAAAAACAAGACCAGAATTTTGAATGCCTCAAGTGTCACTCCTTAGGTCTGGGTGACGAAGAGGGATTTAAGTCCCTCTCTCACCTTTCTGTTTTAAAGGCAGAGGGTGAGATCTTTTCGAAAGACGAATTGGGAGCTTATCTCAAATCCATGCACGAGTTGAAATCGCTTAACGAAAAAATAAAGATTTCGAATGCTGAGACCTTGCCTTTGAAACAAAGCTTGTCTTTATATTTCAAAATTTGGCCTACGGTTCAGTGCGAAAACTGTCATATGCCAGGAAGAGACCATCCCTTTTCAGGTTCATATTCTAAAGTTGTAGAAAAATCGCTCTGCCTCACCTGCCACACCCAAGAACGAGCGCCTGCCTGGTATTTAAAAAATGGACAACCGGATCTTGCCAAAATCGACCTAAAAAGACGAGAGATCACTTGCCCTCGAGGCGAACTTGTAGAATAAAGGTGGGGAGTGAAAAAAATAATCTTAGGCATCGAAACCTCTTGTGATGAATGCAGTGCTTCGGTCGTATGCGAAGAAGACGGCCTTTTGAGAGTTGTAAGCCTTTCTACCTTTTCTCAAATTCAGATCCATCAACCCTATGGTGGCGTGGTTCCAGAAATTGCATCTCGAAATCATTTGGAAACAATCAATCTCATGATTGACGAAGCAATGAAAGAGGCTGTCTTACGTCTTGATAAATTAGATGCGATTTCAGTGACCAATCGCCCTGGGCTGGTGGGATCGTTGTTAGTAGGGATCAGTGCTGCAAAAAGCCTGGCTTATGTTTTAAAAAAACCACTGATTCCCGTGCACCACTTGGAGGGACACGCCGTGAGTTTATTTTTAGATTCTAAAGAAACTTTGAATCTCAAATACCCCTGCCTTCTTGCTGTGGTCTCTGGTGGGCATACAAACTTATATTGTTTGAAAACGGGTCCTGAAAGCTGGCCGCTTGATTTTCTTAAGCAATCCCTCATTGGGCGTTCTTTAGACGACGCTGCAGGTGAGGCTTTTGATAAAACTGCAAAATGTCTTGGTCTTCCCTACCCTGGGGGGCAGTTGATTGATGAAAAAGCAAAAAAAGGTGACCCTAAAAAATTTCGTTTTCCGAGACCCGTGGCTCCTGATTATGACTTTTCGTTTAGTGGGCTAAAAACAGCTTTAGCACTCGAAGCTGAGAAACAGAAAAAAAGTGGCCAATTAGACCAAAATCTTGCAGATCTATGCGCTAGCGTCCAAGAAGCAATTGTAGATGTTTTACTGAGTAAGATTTTATTGGCTTATAAAGATCTCGATTGTCAGTCCTTGGCAATCGTAGGGGGAGTCTCAGCCAACAGTCGCCTGAGGGAGCGACTTTCGCTTCAAACCCCCTTTTTCCCTTTTCTAAAATACTGCACTGACAATGCCGCCATGATTGCAGGAGCGGGGGCTTTTCGGCTCAAACAAGGGCATTTTATTGAGGGCGAATTGCTGCTCACCTTAAATGCGATTGCAAATAGTGATGCATGAATAGGCGAAAATTTTTAGGACAGCATTACCTAAAAGACAAGAAATGTGCCGAACTCATTGTCCAAGCTGCTTTAGAAAGTGCAAAGAAAGAAGGCTGCAAATCAGTGCTAGAAATTGGCCCTGGCACTGGGGCTCTGACTTTCCCTTTGATTGAGGGCCTCAAACATCATGGGAGTGGCATTGAGCATTTTATTTTATCTGAAATAGACAAAAAGCATTTTCAGTTTTGGAAAAATCATTTTTTAGCTCACCCTCTTTCTGGCGCTCATGTGCTCGAAGGGGATTTCTTAAATTTAAACAAAAGTGAATGGCTCATGACGCCTCCTTTGGCGGTGGTTTCGAATCTTCCTTACTCTGTTGGAACAACCATCATGACTCAATTGGCTCGATATTATAACGAAATCCCAGTGATGGTTTTTATGTTCCAAGAGGAGGTGGCCAAACGAATTCGAGCCGTTCCGAATACTAAATCCTGGGGAAGTCTTTCACTTTGGATTCAAAACTGGTGGGAAGTTCAAAAGTTAATGTCTGTTTCGGGCAGGGCTTTTTCGCCCCCCCCCAAAGTGAACTCTGAAGTGCTTATTTTGAAAGCACGAAGGGAGCCTCTGATTGTGGGGAGTGAAAACATGGCACATCTCATGCTCTGGGGACAGCTGTTAAAAGTGAGTTTTTCTTACCGACGAAAGATGCTAAGATCCTCTCTCCCTCAAAGTGGTGCCTGGAAAGCTGCACTCAAAGACGCAAACGTAGAAGACACAAAACGAGTGGGAGAGCTGGCATGGGAAGATTGGAAAAGATTTTATGAATCAATTCTCAGATTTAGTCAAAGCCCCTCAAAATAAATTTTTTTCATTTTTGAAGGGGCATTTTTTGACAGGCTTTTTTGTCATTCTCCCCTTTGCAGTGATCCTTTGGATTTTAGGCAAACTCATCTCCTTATTTTGGAAAGTACAAGAATTATTGCCCGAAGGCATTAGACCAGAGAACTGGGTTCAATATCAATCTCTTGTTTATTTGTTAGATTTTATTTTGGCTACAGCGGCGTTTTTTTTATTTGCATTTTGCATCTCCCTATTGGGATGGCTTTCGAAGCTTTATTTGGGTCAAAAGGCTTTGGAGTTTATCTCTGAGCTCATTCAGCACATTCCGGTATTGCGAAGTATATATAGTGCTCTTGAGCAACTCCTCAAGGCTATGACTCCCAGTGGGAGTAAGCAATTTCACCGCGTGGTTTATGTAGAGTTCCCACGAAAAGGAGTTTGGGCTTTGGCTTTTGTGACTGGAGTGGCACATGGCCAAAATCTTCCCAAAGGTTTCCTCAATGTATTTTTGCCAGCAACACCCAACCCTACTTCTGGATTTCATCTCATCGTTCCTGAAAATGAAGTGATGGACAGCAAAATGACGGTAGAAGAAGCTTTTCGAACTATTCTTTCTTTAGGAGTAGCTCAACCCTAATCATTTATGTCTGAAAAAATTTTAGCAACCAATCCAAAAGCGTATTCAAACTTTATCATCGAAGAGGTGGTAGAAGCAGGGTTGGTGTTGACCGGGACTGAAATCAAGAGTTTGCGCAATCAAACCCCTAATTTGAGAGACGCCTTTGTAGACGTGATTTCTCATTCAAAAAAGTTGGAGGCTTGGCTTTTTAATGCCCATATTGCACCTTATTCGCACGGCAATATTTGGAACCACGAACCCCTTCGAAAAAGAAAATTACTCTTACACAAGCACCAGTTGGAACAACTTTTTGGAGCCATCACTCAAAAAGGAAAAACTGTCATTCCGACAAAAATGTACCTCAAGAAAGGCATTGCCAAAGTAGAGCTGGCCTTGGCCAAAGGGAAGAAAAAAGGTGACAAAAGAGAGACCGCTAAAAAGAAATCCGCCCAGAAAGAAATCGCAAGAGCGCTTAAGAGGAGCTAGTCTTTCCCATTTTTACTAAAAGATCAAAATGTATTTTTGAAACAGGCATGACAGAAAGTCTAGATTGTTTAACAAGGATCAGGTCTTTGAATGAGTGAAGTGACTTTATTAGTTTTAATTCTACAAATTTTTGAAATGGAGCCATCGGAATAAGGTCCACCTGATACCATTCACCCCCTTCAGGATCCAGATCTTTGTAGGGAGTTGAGACTACCTGGGCCAGGCCAACCACCGCCTTATCTTCGCCACTGTGATAGATAAGGGCTGGGTCTCTAGGTTTCATTTGTTTAATAAAATTTCTGGCCTGAAAGTTTCTTACTCCATTCCAATTGGTTTTTTTGTCTCGGACAAGCTGACAAAAACTGTAAGTGCTTGGCTCCGTTTTTAGGAGCCAGTGTGAAAGTGGACTTGGCATAAAATTGACTTAGCTCAGCTGACTGAGCTAAGTCAATTTTTTAGTGTACTCAAATTGTAAAACAAAAGCATACACAGACCACTTTTGAAGTATAATTCAAATCCATTCAACCTCTAAAGAAACAGGGCAGTGATCTGAGCCAAACACATGGGGTTGGATGAGGGCTGAGGCTAAAGTTTTTTTCATTTCCTCTGTTGTAAAAAAATAGTCAATCCTCCATCCAATATTTTTTTCTCGGACATGAGGGCGGTAGCTCCACCAGGTGTAATGACCCGGCCCTTTTTCGAAATGCCTAAAGGTGTCGATATAACCTGCGTCTATAAAAGTGTCGAGCCAGCTTCGCTCTTCGGGCAAAAACCCTGCTGTGGTGTGGTTTGATTTTGGATTTCTGAGGTCAACCTCATGGTGGGCAATGTTAAAATCTCCACAGAGAATGAGGTTCTTTTTTTTCGTTCTTAAGGACTCGCAATAGGCTAGAAATTTTTTACAAAATTTTAATTTATAATCGAGCCGCGCATGATCTCTTTGGCTGTTTGGGAAGTATGTATTGCAGAGAAAAAATTTTTCGAACTCTAACGTTAGCACACGCCCTTCCCGATCAAACTCGGGCGCTCCGATTCCCTCATGCACTTTGAGAGGTGTTTTTTTTGTGTAAGTGACTAGACCACTGTAGCCTGGTTTTTCTGCCGGATGCCAGTAGGCTTCATAGCCACTTGGATATTTTAGCGAACCACTCAGCTGAGAAGGAAAGGCCTTGATTTCTTGGAGGCAGACAAAATCAGCGTTTTCTTTGGTAAACCATTTTAAAAAACCTGATTTTTCTGCAGCCCTAATGCCATTGACGTTCCAGGAGAGAAGCTTCATTTGAGACCCTTAGTACACTAAAACCTAAGCTTTCAGCGAGCATAATTTTAGGTCATTTGAGATGCATTGCTCTCATGAGTGTAACCAACTCCGTGGCGTTTTGCATCTTTTTTAGCCCAAGCAAGTGCAAGCAGTTGTCTGACCAATGGATATCTTCGCTTTTACTTTGAAAACCTCAGCCCTTTGTCTACAAGAGGTCTCACTTTGAAAGCAAAGAGGTCTAAAAAATAATTGTTATATATTTTCCATGGAGCACGAGTTCCCTGTTTAGGGATAAGTTCTTTATCTCTTTGAAAATAACCCGAAGACATATCAACCAGTGGAATGTGACTCGTTTCAGGATTTTTTTCCGGCATGACCATCTGATAACCAGTTGCTTTCATATAAGACAGCAACCGAGCAATCCATTTGCAAGTAAGATCACACTTCAGAGTCCATGACGCGTTTGTATAGCCAAAAACCACTCCAAAATTTGGAACCCCACTTAGCATGGCTCCTTTGTATAGGATCGAATCAGTTAAATGGATAAATTCACCATCTATTTTTATTTTTAGATTTGCAAAAAATTTTAATTTCAAGCCTGTGGCTGAAATAATTAAATCAGCGTGCAGGAGTTGACCTGATTTCAGACAAATACCATTTTCTGTAAATGTCTCAATCGTATCTGTGACAATATCGGCTTTGCCAGAGTTGATCGATTTAAACAAATCCCCGTCAGGAACTAAACATAACCGCTGATCCCAGGGATTGTATTTTGGTGCAAAGTCCTTAAGCTTATCCGAGAACTTAACCAATTGTCGGCTGACACGTTTGAGAATAAATTTTCGGGCACAAGCTGGAAAACGACGGCAATAGTTATAAAAAACTATGTTTAGCAAGATGTTTTTCCAAAAAATGATCTGATGGGCTAATTTTTCCGGTAATTTCTCTTTGATGAACTCAGCTAGAGGATCGATGGATGGTATTGAAGTGATGTATGTCGGTGATCTTTGAAGCAGGATCACTTGATCTGCTTTTTTAGATAGTTCTGGAACGAGAGTCACTGCTGTTGCTCCGCTTCCGATAACCACTACTTTTTTGTTCTCATAATTTACTTTATCATTCCATTTTTGAGGATGAACAAACACGCCTTTAAATTTTGAAATGCCTGGATAATCAGGAGTATAACCTTCATCATAATCATAGTAGCCACTACACATGAGAAGAAAGTGGCAACGCATTCGAATTTTTTCTTTAGCCTCCACTTTCTCAATTTCAACAGACCAATTTGCTTTTGGGGTTGACCACTCTGCACTGATCACTTTGTGGCCACATTTGATGTTTTTGTCGATGCCAAACTCTTTTGCTGTTTCTTTGATGTAACGCAAAATCGAAGGGCCATCAGCAATGGCTTTACTTGCCTTCCAAGGTCTAAACGAATACCCCAAAGTGTGCATATCAGAATCAGATCGAACACCAGGATACTGGAATAAGTCCCAAGTTCCCCCGATACTAGAGCGAGCCTCCAAGATCGTGTAGCTAAAAGAAGGGCATTTATCCTGGATATGGTATCCAGCCCCAATTCCTGAAAGGCCTGCTCCTACAATGAGCACATCAAAATGTTGTGTCTGTTCCACTGACTCTCTTATACCTCTGTTTCAAAGCCCAGCTATCATCCCCCAGATTTCATATCCTTCATCAAAAGTGACAACCGCATTGATCTTCTTATGATGATGTCGCTCGATTTGATCATAGAATGCTAAAATCAGTTCAAGAGAGGTTATTTGCCGGCTTCGAATTTTCTGAGAAAGAGTGGTCAGTGATTCAAATACGAGGGGACGATTTAGGAGCATTGATTATTTTTCATTGCTTATTAACCCCCTCAAGAAAGTTTCACCATTTTTCTATCAGTCGCCTGCCATTCTTTCAATCAAAAAACGGCCCCCTATACACCGCCAAGCATATGGATGAGAGCAAAGGGTTTTGTGGGGCTCGGCCCTAGGAGGGTAAATAGAAAAAAAACTGCGACACAACCCGCCACAAGTGACTTCGCTAACAATGTTCGGCAGTTCATAAATGGTCTCAGGAGCTGCCCAGGAAACAAGTTGGACTTTTTTAGGGATCATGTAAAACTCCTACCACCACTCACACATGATGAAGCATTCGAAATTTTAGCGACATTTCCTCGTAGTGATGAAATGTTTCGCGCCTACTGGAAACTAAAACCAAGGATTTTTACACATGCAACAATGTATCCCAAAGAGTTTTTAATTCAGCAGATGGTCAGGCTTCGTCCTGAGCGCGAAGTCAACGAGATATGGAATGGCTTCGTTCATTACACATTCATGGGCCAAGATCTCTTGGATTTGTTAGGTGGCAAAAGACTATCTCTCAGTGGGAAAGAATTAGCATGGATTTTGACCAGCCTTGACGAAACCTCATACCCTTATATCCAGAACCTTATATCGCGTGGGATCTTTTTTATTGAGGGCGAAATAACAGACTTTTTCTATATTGATTATTACATACGGCTTGGATTTGGCGAAACAAATCCAATCAGCAATATCCGGCTAGATTTTATAACTGATGTTATTCTAAGCAAATATGATGCTAATACCAAAATACATCTTATAAAAAACCTGCTCGAAGGGAGAATCCTTAGAGACATTGCCTACGCAACAAGAGAGCAAAATGGATACCAGGTAGACTCAGACCGTTTGGTGTTTGCTAGATATCAAGCAAGAGAATTAGAATTTAAAGGCGCATTAGGATCAGAACTTGCTGGACTTAGGCGCGATCCTGGACCTAGTTTTGCCCGTGATGTGGTTGAGCTGGCGAAAAGTACTAATTTCTCCACAATAAGACATCAAATTACTCTTGCGGCTTATAACGCACTTTTTGCAGCCGGCGTTGATAGCAATATTCCATTTGATTCCCAAACATGCGCTAACTATATTAGCAGGAGTGGCAACTGCTCCCGATCTAAAAAAACAAATAGCAGATCTTGATGCAACACTTCGTCCGGCGAAGTGATTTCTTCCTAACCCCATTGTATTGTAAGATAAAATCACTCCACTGTGGAGCATCTCACAAGGGAAGTACCGTAGACTTTTTGTGACTGTTCAGCCTCATTCTTCAGGCTCGGTGTAAAAACTAGGTGCAATGGGGCTATTAGAAGACTTAAAAACTATAGTCCATAAAGCAGCAGAAGGCATCGGGTCTACGCAAAAAGAGATCGCCATTGGCTACAGCACACAGCAGGATCCAATGGCAATCAGTGATGCATCTATAAAAGACACACTGAAAAAGCATCTCACAGATCTGGAAGCCAAAATCGCTGATTTTAAAAAACAGGTGGGCATTGAAGGCGCGCCAGCTGAAAAAAACTGAGGTCCATTAGGCAAATCCTACCTATTGGTTTCTCAACGCTAAGCCATCATAATTAAAGCTACCATGGGTTTAAATTTTGACCCCGTTGGTGGGGGTGCTTTTAAACAGGCGTTACAGAAAATTATTGAGGTGGAGCGCCAACCGATTCGAACTTTGGAAAATAGAAAAATAAGAGAACAATCTCGCCTTAAACTTTTTCAGGAATTTAAGACAAAATTTTCAGGCTTAGAAAAAACAATCGGTGACTTTACCAGTTTTAGCAAATTTCGAGAGCTGAGGGCAGATTTAGGGGATGGCGCAACATTGGCCAGTGTGACTTTGGACAAGGAAAAAGCAGAGCCTGGCACGTATACTATCCAAATTGATCAGTTGGCCAATAGGACCTCCGTTATTTCGAATGGCTTTGAAGATCCAGACGAAAAAAATCTGGGAATTGGTTTCATTGTGGTTAGGATGAGTGATGGAACTGATAAAGAAATTTTCATAGATACAGATCAGTCCAGTCTCAACGGCGTTGCCGCGCATATCAACAAGGACCCGACCTCTCCCGTTCGAGCCTCTGTCATCAAAGATATGAGTGATCCGGACTCTCCGTGGAGGCTTATTTTAGCCGCTAGAAAAGACGGAACCTTTGGAAATCTTTCTTTTTCTGAGTTTTATTTTTTAGATGGAGTTACAGATTTCTATATTGATGATGAACATGAAGCAAAAAATGCACTTCTCTATGTCGATGGATTTCCCATAGAGGCAGAGAGCAATCATATTAAAGATTTTGTCTCTGGAGTGAACCTACACTTAAAGGCAGCTCGGCCTGATCAACCCTTTAGCTTGAATATCACAGAGGATTATGAAAAAATTTCTGGAAAAATAAAACTGCTTGTTGATCAGATCAACACAGTTTTAGAGTTCATTAATAAACAAAATCAAATTGACGAACACACAGACACAAAAACAACCTTTGCAGGAGATACAGGACTCCAGATGATTGAGTATCGGTTGAGAAATCTTCTCCACGAAGGTTTTCCGGCCGGGGATCCTGAGGGCGAGGATTTTAAATTTATTCATCTCAATGATATCGGTATAGAATTTGGAAAAAACGCTATGCTCGCCTTTAAAGATGACAAATTCCAAAAAGCACTTGAGACAGATTTTGAGCACATTGCAGAAGGAATTACTGGAGTTTATGGGTTTGCAAACCAGGTCAAAGAAGTCATTGCAGGTTACACCACTCCTATTACTGGAATTTTAAGTCAACGAGAACAAGGCCTTCAGGGCCGAATTAAAAAGATAGACGATGACATATCTCAAAAGGAAAGGCGCTCAGAACAGAGAGAGAAAAATTTGACTGAACAGTATGCGCGACTCCAATCTTCACTGTCAAACTTACAACACCAGCAGCAATACCTAGCGGCTTCTATGCCGAGCGCCGGAGGGAATAATCTGGTTGCTCAACTTTTAGGTGGAGGATAATTAGAAAATGTCTGCAAATTATAGGGCAACTCAGTATAAAGAGATGGCTATCAAAACCGCATCTCGTGGTCAAATTTTGATTCTTCTTTACGAAGCGGTCATCCAAAATGTCAAAAAAGCGTCGGCCTGTATTGAAAAAAAAGATTTAGTAGGCAAGGGGAACGCTATTTTAAAAGCACATGATATTTTGAATGAACTCGGTTCTTCTTTGAACCACGAAGTAGGAGGTGAGATTGCAGCAGAGCTCGAACGCCTGTACAATTTTATGATAGAGCAACTTGTTAAGGCAAACTGTGAGAACTCTAAGGAAGCTTTAATTTCAGTTCAAAAATTACTGGAAACTCTGCTGGGTGCATGGAGAGTAGCAGTAGTGCAGGTCGAAAAAGGAAAAGTTACTAATGATAGCTCAAAAGCTGACGCCTCGAAAACTTCTGGAAAGTAGCCTTCGCTGTGTTGAGAAGCTTTTAGAAGAAAACTTCTTGTTCTTAAAAAACACGGAGCCGTTCAGCATGAAATTATTATCCGCTTATGAAAAAAAAAGAACTAAAATAATCAGCACACTTCGTCTTTACGATAAAAAAATGGGTGCTCTTTTGACAGGATCAGATCAAGACCTGTTTCCCCCCGAGCTTAAAGCAGAAGTTAGAGCTCTGTTGGACAAAAAAGATCAGTTGTTAAAAAAAATCACAGAACTGGACGAAAACATTATTGCGGAAATTTTGGAAGAGAAGAGCCGACTTGGCACAAGTATTAAATTTTCGATGAATGAAAAAGAGAGGCTTAAAAAATTTAAAAGTAGCTGGCTCACTCAATGTGGAGATGGGCTTGATCAGAAATTATGAATGAACTCAAAGAAAATATTGAACAACTTATCACACAGACCCTAGAGCATGAGGGGTACAAACTTCTGAATTTTTTGCCTGTTCCACAACACGGGGATCAATGTGTAAGGATCAAAACACTTGAGGATATTTTTCGTAATTTTGATCGAGATGACGATACGGATACTCAGAGTTACGTGATCTATGTCCGGCAGAAAAAAAAACAGAATGCAATCAAACTCCCTTCTAACCCACAGATCTATTCGTCAAAATCAATCTTAGATGGCATTTACTGTCCCAATGGAAAACTCAATATTTCGTTTCTTCTAAAAAATGCTTCTGTATTATTCGAGTCTCGTGAGATCACTTTGGCAAAAAATATTTATAAAACAGTCTTGAGGTCCGGCGACTCCTCAGCGATTGCTCTTTTTGGTCTTTCGAAATGCTTTATCGCCGAAGAGAAATTTTCAGAAGCCATTAAATGCCTCGAAGAGTCCCTTTCGTTTCATCCTAAGCTTGAAACCTATCAGCTTCTTTCTCGTCTATTGATTAAAGAAGACAAAGCTCATGAGGCGGCCGAACTGTTAGAGCGAGCGCTATCCTTAAGCGATCTAGAGAAAGAAACAAAAGTTGAACTCTATAAAGCAATAGGAAACTCCTATTTCAGAGCAAGAGTTTTCGAAAAATCTGAGTACTATTACCGAAAAGCCATACACGAGTTCCCGCTCTCAGACGACATCCATTACAATTTGGGACTTCTTTATCTACAGAGTAAAAATTTCGTGTCTGCAAAAAAATATTTTAACGAGGCCTGTCGAATCAATCCTAAAAACTCCTTTGCACTTTCTGGTTTGGGAAGTTGTGCATTTGAAGAGGGGGACAAAAAACTTGCTCTGGATTATTTTATAGGGTCTTTAGAAATTAATTTGAATAATCGTTATGTCATTAAAAGACTCATTGAATGTGCTTTTGTGACAGAATCTTATTCAAAAGCAGCACAATTATTGAGGGAGTTTATTCAGGTTTCGCCATTCGGGGATGAGATTTTATATAGTCTAGCTGTTTTCGAATTTCATTTGGGTAAATTTCAAGAAGCTAAGACGGTCCTTTCAAAAATTATAGAACTGAACCCAAAACACTTAGAGGCAAAGGGGTTGCTGAAGATTGTGAGCCAAAAAATTTTAGTACAATAAAAAACATTAACTTCCTGTCATGGAGGACAGTATGGAAAATCAAAATTCGATTTCAGAACAAGAAAAAGAGCTTTATCTCATTGGCCTCTTAGAGGCCCTTATAAAGGAGATTAAAAGTGGAAAATAAAAAAAGACTCCTTGTGATTCAGCTTGGGCCACTTTGCGATACGATTCAAACCCTGATGGCTTTGCGCGCCATTAAGCATCTCTACCCCGGTGTAGAACTGAGTCTTTTAGTGAGAGATCGTTTTTCTGATGCGGCTAAAAGAGTGGATTGGTTGGATCAACTTTATCTCCTGCCTACTGAAGAAATTTTAAATCAAGATGCGCTTAAATCCTTATCCGACTGGATTGCGCCCATGCTGAATCAGAACTGGGACATGATTGTAAATTGGACCTTTTCGGAGGCGAGCAGCTATTTGACTGCGTTGCTGTCTTCGGGTCTTAAGCTTGGGTTTTCGCGTAGAAAAGACCTCGCGCTTTCTTGTCATGACGGTTGGAGTCAGTATGTTCAATCTGCAGTATTAAAATCAGATCATCCTGTTCATCAAAACATTCACCTCACTGATATTTTAACCACACAGCTGCTGACGGCGTTACAGATTCATGTAGGAGAGCCAGCACAGAGCGGCAATGCTGCTGTGACTTCAAAGAATTTTTTTAAGCTTAAAATCGACGACAGTGATTTCAATTTAGATTCAAATATCTTTTCAAAAAAATGGATCTGCTTTTCTTTTGAACCTACTTTTACGGAGTGCCAATTAGAGCTCATCACAAAGGTGATGAGCTTGATTCAAAAAGACAATCCAGACTATCATTTTTTTCTAGTTGGAGATTCTAGAACTCAGCGTTTTAATCTGGATTTAGGCTTATTGTTTTCAAAAAATGAAGTAGATACAAGCAGAGTATTCTCTTTTTTGGGGAGAAATGACTTTGATGGAATTGCTTACTTGCTCAGCCACTCTCAATGGCTCATTTCTATTTGTCCCAATGACACACTCACTCATCTTGCAAGCGTGTTTGGGACTAGAATTTTAACTTTATTGCATGGAAGTCCAACTCTCTTTGAAAATGGGCCCTACGGCAACGGGCATTACATCCTTTTTGCAGAAGAGGAGTATGGGGTTAAGCCTGAACTATTGTATTCTACTTGGTCTTATGCGAACCAAGAGTGGGCCCATCGAAGAAATATTTCGTTCGAAATTTTTTGTAAACATCTTGAAGCGGAAACAAAAGGGATGGCCATTGAGGTTTATCGGTCTAAAATTCGTACTCCAGGCGAGGGGGGTGGAGTTTATTATGAACCCCTTTTGCAAACTCCAATGACACTCGTGGATTGGTTTTCGCAAGTGGTTGGGCACATTGCAAGACATTGGTATTGTGGGTGGACGCCGGCGTTAGGAGTAGAGCTGTTTAGATCAAGAATTACTCCGAACCTTATTCAGCAGCTGCGAGGGCTCAAAGAATCTACTCATGCGCTTATTAAAATTTTAGAAAATGCAAAAAGAACGTCTCAAGTGATAGAGCAAAAATGTACACATTTGGTTACTGAAAAATTAATGGATATTAAGACGAAAGAAGAAATGAACATCCTTGCAGATGAGCTCTCAGAATTAGAAAACCTGGCTTTTCGATTATCAAATACACATCCACCGCTCAAATTTATTTGCCATTTGTCAAAAGTCTTGATGCATAATTTGCGGGGGACAACCTTGAGCGCAATGAGCCACGAAATGACGCTTTCTTATGATCAATTGAAGCTGGGCTCTGAAATTATCAACGAATGGATTGATTATACCTTAAAACTTGCAAAACCGGTAGCAGTACGGGGGGCAGATGTGATACCGCTTCATCCAAAGACGTTAAACACATGAAATGGGAAAAACTCAACTTAAAAAGAATTGCCTTTGTTTTAAAACGTTTCCATCCTGGAGCGGCAGGGCTTTGCTTTGATCTTTCTCAGCTTATATTAAGAGAAAACGTCAAGCTTCTTTTTTCTCACGAAAGTGAAGATATTGCAAAAAATATCATTCAAAGAAATATTAAAAATAAAAATAGTCGAGAACAAATCTCAGTTTGTAGTAAAGAAAAACAGATTCAAAGATCAGACCTTGTTGTTGTTTTAGGTGGTGATGGGACATTTTTGAGTATTGCTTGTTTAATGAAAGAAAGAAGTATCCCTATTTTGGGGATCAACATGGGCCATTTGGGCTTTTTAACTGAGATCAAACAAGGCGAAGCATTTGACACAATGAACCATCTTTTGACTGAAAAAACGGTCTTTTATAGTGAAAGGCCAATGCTAGAAATTTTGCTCAAAAGAAAAGGGAAAAAATTTTTGCAAACTCCGGTAGTCAATGATGCAGTGATTGCAAAAGGTTCGATTGCTAAAATTATTCGGATCCAAATTTTGAGAAAAGGTCAAGTGGCCAACACTGTGAGAGCTGATGGACTGATTGTAGCCACACCCACGGGTTCTACTGCCTATTCTTTGGCAGCGGGGGGACCTATTGTGGAGCCTTCTTTGAATGCATTTTTATTGACCCCCATTTGCCCACACAGCCTCACCCAGAGGCCTCTTGTGATTTCTGATAAAAATGAGATAGAAATCCGGCTCTTAGATTCGCCTGAGGATGTGTATTTGACGCTTGATGGCCAAATGGCCATTTCTTTGCAAAAAGAAGATATTTTAGTTATTCGGAGATTTAAAAAGCATCCTCTTAAATTGGTCACTTCTCCCAATCGAGATTATTTTGCACTCTTGCACGAGAAATTGTTTTTTGGGGCTTGATTGGTGGAGATACTGGTTAAGGACTAAACGCCTCCACTATCTTCCCTTTTTTCACTGTCAATACAGTGAGATTGCGTTTTAATTTTCCATCTTGATATGAAATGAGGCCAGTCACACCTTGAAAATTTGAAACCGATCTCAGCTTTTCTACCAAATAGGGGCGGTCTTGAATAGAGTACCGGCTCATTAAAGTTTCTAAAATCAGGGCTGCGTCATACGACAGGGCTTCAATCGGAGAAGGCTCTTGCTCAAAAGTGAGTTTAAACTTTTCAATAAACTCAATGGCTTTTGGAGACTGGCTTGGATTATTAAAGACATCTACAAAAAAGGAGTTTTCGGCAAAGTTTTGGGCCCTCGAAACAAGTTCTGGTGAGTTCCACGTAGAGACGCCTAGAAATTTTACTTTGTCTATGTCTCGATAGGCGAACATAGGTAGGATCTGTCCAAGAAGTGTGGGTTCGTCCGGGATAAAAACGGCTTCGTAATCGACGATGGGTTTTAAATTAAAGTACTGTTCTGTTTTCCGATTTTTTTTCTTAATTTTAAGATCCTCTCGAATGCGAGCTAAATCCTCCAACTCTTTTTGCCTTGCGTCGAGATAGTAGAGCCCAGAGAGTTTGTCAATATATTGTCTGAAATCAGTTTCTCCAGAGGGATAGGTTTCGATCCCGACTATTTCTCCTCCGAGTTCTTCTACGGAGTCCCAAAAGGAGTTTGCAAAAAGTTCACCAAACTTGTCTTGCGGCTGCAGGATAGCGAATTTTTTTAGCCCTTGGTCACGAATGGCAAAACGGGCAATTTCGTATGCCTGAGTTTTAGGGGGCACTGCGGATTGAAAAAGAAATTTTCCACTGACACCAGTTTGCTGAGCGAGGTACAAAAGGGGTAACTCCAGTTCTTCTGCTCGCTGTGTGATTTTTTCAATGCCTCTGCTTAATAGTGGGCCTAAAACAGCAATGACATGGTGGTCCTCATATAGTTTATTTAATCCTTCGAGGGCTTTTTCTGGAGTTTCTCCACTGTCTTCTAAAATCAGACGAATCCCCGTGTCGGGTTCATTGATATTATAAATTCGGAAAGCAAGCTCTATCCCATGTAGGCATTGCTCTGCAAATTTCGAATATTTTCCCTTAAATGGAAGTAAAACTCCTACAGAGTGTGGCTCTGGCGGAGTTTTTTTCAGGTTTTCCAATTTTGCTTTGAGTTGGATGTATTTCGACTGATTGGCGGGGTTTAAGAGCGCTGAATTGATTTGAGCAAAAGTTGCTTTTGCCTCTGGCAATAGACCTGCCTCAAACTGAGCTGATGCTAAATTGTAAAGCACATAAACTTGAAAGTTTGGTTGATCTTGTAATTGGATTGATTTTTTAAACTCTACAATGGCAGGAGAGTATTTTTTTGAAAGAAAATAAATCAACCCTTTTAGGTTAAAAATCAGTGCGAAGTCATTTTTCTCTTTGTGTTTGAGAGAGTCATATCGAGACTCATAGATGAGGATTTTACGGAGGGCGTCTTCATAAAGTCCGCTATTAAAAAGCAGTTGGATTTCCTTAAAATCTTGTCTTTCTGGCGCAATGGGTTCTGGAGCTGGGGCATAAAAAGTTTTCTGAGCAATTGGAGGGGTGGCGCAAGAGGAGAGGAGAAAGAAGAGAAGAAAGACCGCTTTGCTTTTAGACATGAATATTGGGGTTATAACCTTAACTATTGGAAATAACTAGATACAATTCTAACTCTGACAGAGGCACCCCTAGATAACCACCCTTATGCTTGGCCTTTCAGGCCTGCGCCAATTACCCAAAAAAATTCTTCACTTTTTCAAAAAAGCTTTGGTGCATGGGGTGTGAGTTGGCATCTCCTAATTCCTGAAAACGGTTGAGTAGGTCTTTTTGTTCAGGACTGAGGCGCGAGGGAACTTCGACCAAGATACGTACGAGTTGATCTCCTCTCCCATAGGAACCGAGTCTGGCTAAGCCTTTGTGTTTGAGGCGAAAAATTTTGTGGGACTGAGTTCCAGAGGGTATTTTCATTTTAACTTTTCCTTCGAGAGTGGGGATGTCGACCTCTGTTCCTAAGGCAGCTTGAGAAAAGGTAATTGGAACTTCACAAATAATATCGGCATCTTCTCGAGAAAAAAAGTCATGAGGCAAAATATTAAGCATGACATAGAGGTCTCCTGTGGGCCCCCCCTGTTCGCCAGCTTCGCCTTCACCGCTGAGTTTTAGTCTTTGTCCAGTATCGATCCCAGCTGGGATTTTGACAGAAATCTGAGCCCGCTTTTTGGTGGTTCCTGAGCCATGACAGGAGTGGCAGGGTTGGGTGATCACTTGTCCGGATCCGTTGCATCTTGTACAGGTTCTTGTGATCGAAAAAAAACCTTGTTGAAATTTCATTTCTCCACTGCCGTGGCATTGCTGACAAGAGGTTGGGTCAGTCCCTGGCTTTGAGCCATTTCCATCACAGGTTTCGCACTTGACTGTTTTAGAGACACTGATTATTTTCTCAGCTCCAAAAGCTGCTTCTTCGAAACTTACGTCCAACTGAGTTTGCAAATCGTCCCCAGCTCTTCCATAAGAGCGGCGCCTGCTTCCTCGCTTGGATCCTGTTTGCGTTCCAAAGATATCTCCAAAGATATCTCCAAAGATATCGTTAATGTTTGAGCCAGGAGAGCCTTGAAAATCAAAACCACCTCTTGGGCCTCCTCCCATCTGGGAGGCAGCATGTCCAAATTGATCATACATTTGTTTTTTCTTTGGATCGGAGAGGACTTCGTATGCTTCTGAAAGCTCTTTGAATTTTTCTTCTGACTTTTTATCTCCTGGATTTTTGTCAGGATGGCATTGGATGGCGAGTTTCCGGTAAGTTTTTTTTAATTCCTCACCCGAGGTGTCTCGGCCGACACCCAAAACATCATAGTAATCTCGCTTTTGCGCCATTTTTAGACTTCTTTAAAGTCTGCATCGATGACGTCATCGCCCTTTTTTTTACCATCTGAGTTGCCCTCAGGGTTCGAATCATTTTTATTTTCTTCTTTTGGAGCTTCGGATGCTTTTTTCTCACTGGCGACTCGATACATCTGCTCGGCCATTTTATTGGAGGCTGAAGTGAGCTGCTCAGTTGCCTTTTGAAGTTCTTGGACATCTTGGCTATCTAAGTATTTTCTAGCTTCGACCAAGGCTCCCTCGACTTCTTTTTTAGTGTCAGGTTGAATTTTGTCTGTATTTTCTTTGAGCGTTTTTTCGATTGTATAAATCAGGCCATCCAAAGTATTTCTCGCATTGACTCGCTCTTTTCGTTTTTCATCATCTGCACGGTGTGCGTCTGCTTCTTTTTGCATGCGCTTAATTTCTTCTTCGGATAAGCCACTCGAAGAAGTAATCCGAATGGATTGCTCTTTGCCGGTGCCGAGGTCTTTTGCGCTGACATGGACAATTCCGTTTGCATCAATGTCAAAGGTGACTTCGACTTGAGGGACGCCCCTGGGAGCTGGTGGGATCCCCACTAAGTCAAAGCGGCCTAAGGATTTATTATATTCTGCAAAATCGCGCTCGCCCTGGAGGACATGGATGGTCACAGCGGATTGATTGTCGGCGGCTGTAGAAAAAGTCTGTGATTTTTTTGTGGGAATTGTCGTATTTTTTTCGATCAGTTTTGTAAAAACCCCTCCGAGAGTTTCAATTCCTAAGGAAAGGGGAGTGACATCTAAAAGGAGAACGTCTTTGACATCACCTTTCAGCACTCCTCCTTGGATTGCAGCTCCGACAGCAACGACTTCGTCGGGGTTGACTCCTTTGTGAGGTTCTTTGCCAAAAATATCTTTTACTTTTTGTTGAACTTTGGGCATTCGAGTCATTCCGCCTACTAAAATGACTTCTTGGATTTTGTCTTTAGAAATTCCAGAGTCTTTGATACATGTTTCGCAAGGAGCAACTAATTTTTCAATCAAGTCGTTTACGAGTGCCTCAAGTTTGGCCCGTGTGAGTCGGATGTTGAGGTGTTTGGGGCCTGTGTTATCAGCAGTAATAAAAGGAAGGTTGATGTCTGTCTCCGTCATCGAAGAGAGTTCATGCTTGGCTTTTTCTGCTGCTTCTTTGAGACGTTGCAAAGCCATTTTATCTTTTCTTAAATCAATTCCATGTTCTTTTTTGAACTCATCTGCGAGCCAGTCCATAATTCTTTGATCAAAGTTTCCGCCGCCTAAAAAGGTGTCTCCATTGGTAGCTTTGACTTCGAACACTCCATCTCCCATTTCCAAAATGGAGATGTCAAAAGTTCCGCCGCCCAAGTCAAAGACTGCTACGGTGATGTCTTTTCCTTTTTTCTCAAGCCCGTAGGCTAGCGCAGCAGAAGTGGGTTCGTTGATAATGCGTTTTACATCTAACCCAGCAATGCGGCCTGCATCTTTTGTGGCCTGTCTCTGTGCATCGTTAAAATAAGCGGGTACTGTGACAACAGCCTCAGTGACAGGTTCGCCAAGGTAATCCTCAGCTGTTTTTTTCATTTTTTGAAGCACAAGGGCAGAAATTTCTTGAGGGGAGTATTCGCGGTCTCCTATTTTAATCCAAGCATCTCCGTTTTTGGCCTCAATTATTTTAAATGGTGCGACTTTAATAAACTCTTGAACTTCTTTAGAAGTGAATTTTCTGCCGATGAGTCTTTTGGATTCAAAAACAGTTTTGTCATAATTGGTGACAGCCTGCCGCTTTGCCGTTTGACCCACCAGTTTTTCGCCTGTGGGAGTAAAGGCGACCACAGAGGGAGTGGTGTTGAGTCCTTCTGCGTTTGCAATCACTTTAGGATCTCCACCCTCTAAAACAGAGACACAGGAGTTTGTTGTTCCTAAATCAATTCCAATTATTTTTCCCATAAATTAAACCTCTTTCGTTTTAAGTTTTCTCTCAATCGCATTGCCTTACTTATAAAATGGCACTGAATTAGGGGTCGTCAACTGTTCTCCTCTAATTTTTCCTGTGTGAGCAGGGAGTTTTTTTCACCCTTGTTTTCAGGAACTTCAGTAGTTTTTGGACCTTGGCTCAGGGTCACCCGTGCTGGTCGAAGCAAACGGTCATGGAGCCGATAGCCTTTGGTATGTTCATAAATGATGGTCTGGGCCTGGAAATCTGAGGGCTCCATCCCTACAGCTTCGTGCAAGTTGGGGTCAAAAATTTTATGGATTGTTTCCAGTGGCCGAATCCCATTTTTTTCTAAAATATTTTTGAACTGAGTGAGGACCATCTGGAGTCCTTCGAGGGCTGCCCCCTGAGAGTGCTCAATGGCGCGTTCTAAATTGTCTGAAACTTGAAGGAGTTCGTGAGCGATTTTTTCCCAACCAAATTGAACTAGTTCTATTCGCTCCTTTTGAGTTCTTTTTTTAAAGTTATCAAATTCAGCATAGAGGTACAGGTATTTGTTTTCCTTTTCTTTGAGCTCGGTTTCCAGTTCTGTAATTTTAGTGTCTGGAAGTGGGGTTGGGTCTGGCAAGTTCATACTATTTACTATGGGAACTGGGTCTCAAAAGTCAAATTTTTAAGCCTTTAAAGAAAAAACGCTCATAGTGTTTGCTGAGTCCCGTCCAATCACCAGGGTTTTGATCCTGCTCGATAAATTTCCGTATTGAATTTATTTTTGAATCTAAGTCGTCAATGTAATGCACGATCAAAGCTTCTAAAAATTTGGGGCGTTTGGGGGATCCGTATTCGAGTTTCCCATGGTGGGCTAAAATGAGGTGTTTGACTAAGAGTTTTTTTTCTGGAGGAAAAATGCCGGGCAATCGGCCTTCTTGGGACTGCAGGGCTTGGATCTTTCTTTCTACAAGTTCTACACCCATCACCAGATGGCCGATGAGCTTGCCTTCGGTCGTGTAATCGGTTACGCGATCGTAGGAAAGTTCCCAAAGTTTTCCAATATCATGCAAAAAACCGCCCAAAAACATCAGGTCTCGATTGAGTTGCTTGCCATAGTGCTGCGATAAATTATCCAAGAGTCCGGTGATCGAAACGATGTGTTCGAGCAATCCCCCTGGATAGGCGTGATGGACGGACTTGGCAGCTGGAGCACGTTTTATTTTTTCTACAATTTCAGGATCTTCTTCAAGGATAGACTCCGCTAAAGCTTTGTAAAACGGATCTTCCATAGAGTGGACATAGCTGAGCAGACTAGCATAAAGCAGCTCCACATCGAGTGTGCCTTCGGGCAAGTATTGTTTGATTTCGACTTCGTCTTCCCTCAAAATCCTGAGTTTTGTAACTTGAATTTGCTTTCGGCCCTGAAAGTTTTTGCATTTTCCTTCTACATTCACAAAGGCATCTCGGACCACTTGGCCCACAAAGTGGGGGACATCGTCCCAGACTTTTGCTTCGACTTCTCCTGTTTTGTCCATAAAAACAAGATTGAGGTAAGGTTTACCGTTTTTATCTGTAGCTACGGAGCTAAATTTCACCAAAAAGGGGTTGTTGACATCGTCCTTTTCTTTGAGGTCTTTGGCAAATTGGGTTTTTTCAAGCATGCAGGTATCCATACAAAATCTGATAAAAAAGATCAATCCTTTTAAGTTGAAGGATTTCTCATTGTCCATTACCCTAAGGTCCATATGCGAGCTTTTTTGTTTCGTCCAAAACCTCCCTTAGATTGGAGTTGGGTGTATTTTTCTGGAAAAGACGCCATGGATTTTCTCCATCGATTGACCTCTGTAGATGTCAAAGGGCTCAAACCAAAGCAGGGTTCTTTGGGGTTTTTTCTAAATGCACAGGGGAAAATACGAGCTTTTTTTACTCTCTGGAATTTAGCTCCAGACGAATATGCCTTTGAATTTAATGCTGGAAGTGGTGGCAGTTGGAAACACAGACTTCTTCAGTTGATTGATCAATATACTTTTTCTGAAAAAATAAGCATTTTGGAGCCTTCTTCTATCGAGTGTTCTTGGTTCTTTTTAGAGCCAGAGGATCCCCTCATTGATGAAATAGAGACGGGGGCTTACCAATTCAAAGAGCTTGATTACCATGTTCGCCTTTGTGACCGTGGTAGTCAGGATTTTGGCTACCGTTGGTACTCGCTTTGGGGCGATGCTTTGGAAGTTCAAAAGGCATTGAGTGTTCTTTTAGGAGAGCGGGCACCAGAAGAAATCACTTTGGAGATTTTGGAGAGGTGGAGGATTTTCAACCTCGGTGCAGCGATAGATCATGAAATTTTAGAGAGCACGAGCCCTCTTGAAATTGGACTAAGACATGGAATTGCGGAAAATAAGGGGTGTTATCCAGGGCAAGAAGTCATTGAAAGAATATTGGCTCTAGGCGCTCCAGCCAGAAGGTTGGTGAAAATTGAGGGACATGGACTCCTGCCTTTTCCAGGAGAGAAAATTTTAAGTATTCAAGATCCTCCGTTAGAAATAGGAGAGTTGACCAGTGTCTCTCGAGAAAATGGAACTTTTATGGGTTTGGGGTTGGTCAAAAAACTTTTTGCGAACGTTGGGGCGAGCGTGCGTTTAAAAAATGGATCAATAGCTACTTTAACCAAAGTTGCTCCCTATGTTTAGAGCACTCAAGATAATCAAGATACTGGCTTTCCTTTTGATGCCCCTGCATCTGAGTTGGGCAGGGTATCTTGGAAGTGATTATTCCCTCTCTCCTTTTTGGGATTGGAAGACTTTAGAGACAGATCACTTTCGAATTACTTTTCCTGCGGAGCTTTTTTCTCAAGCTAAAAAATCGGCAGAGTATTTTGAAGAAGCCCACGCGACTTTATCCAAGTTTTTACTCTGGGAACCCAAAGTAAAAACACAGGTTTTAATCACTGATCATTCGGATATTGCCAATGGAGTGACAGCACCTGTTTTGAGGATTGGGATCGTTTTGTTTATGGCGACCCCTGAAAACTGGGAAAGTATTGCTTACGAAGACGACTGGCTCAAGCTCCTTATATTTCACGAATACTCCCATTTTCTCAATATGGATCCTACGCCTGGGGCTTGGAAGTATTTGAGGTATGTATTCGGGGATGCTTTTTTGCCCAATTCGTTTTGGCCCATATGGATGCTCGAAGGGCTAGCCGTTTATGTAGAGACCAGTTTTACCAAAGTAGGGAGGGGTAGGAGCCCACTTTACGAAGGGATCTTAAGATCTGCTGTCGAAGAGAATGTTTTGGGGACTTCAAAGTTTGTCACGTTAGATAAAATTTTTGGAGATAATCCTAGGTTTCCTGGTGGAGAGACAGCCTATCTTTTTGGCTATTATCTTATGAATGAACTTGCGCACACTCCCCCCCTCTATGAGAAAAACATTGGAGAGCTCTCTTATCAGTCTTCTTACCGAATCCCTTATTTTATCAATGGAAATTTAGAAAACCTCATACAAAAAGATTGGCCTACCCTTTGGTCTGATTGGCTCACAGCGACTTACGTTCGAATGCGGGGAGAAATTGCAAAAATTAAGTCCCAACCCTTGACGCCAATTCAACAATTGACAGAAAAAGGTTCGACTATTTTAGGTCAGGCTGTCTCTCCTGATGGGACCGAGATTGCTTATACCCAAGATTCGTCGGACAAGAGTTGGGGGCTTTATTTAAAAAATTTAAAATCAGGTGTCACACAGCGTTTAGAAAACAAGATTCTGGGTGCGACTATGGCTTGGACTCCAGATTCTCAGTTCATTGTCTATAGCCGTCTGAACCGTAAAAGCCAGTATTACCTATGGAATGATTTGGCGGCTTATGATTTTAAATCCAAAAAATCTTATGCGCTTACAGAGTCTTTGAGGGCCAAAGATCCTGATATTTCGCCTGATGGAAAATGGGTTGTTTTTGTTTTAAGCGAAACTGCAAAGAGTGTGATTGCTCTGGCAGGACTAAAAAATGAAAATGGAGAGTTACGGCTTGGAGAAGTTCAAAAGTTATTTTTTTCGGATCTCTATGGAAGAGTATCTACCCCTAAGTTTTCGAGAGATGGGAAAAAAATTATTTTTTCTCAACACTCATCGCGTCAGCCTTCGGAAGAAATTGTAGAGTTTGATTTGTCTTCTCAAATCACTAAAATTTTAGTTCAAAATGGCCATTTTAATCGGTTTCCAGCTTTTGATTTTAAAGGAGACCTCTACTTTGTTTCAGATCTTTCGGGTGTGGACAATATTTATCAGGTCAAGTTTCCGACCGAAAAACAAAGCCCTCCTGTGCAGATGTCTAATGTGATTTCTGGCCTTCGGTTTCCCTCTTTTGGAAGGGAAGGGGTGTATGCGAGTTGGCTATCCACAGAGGGTTGGAATTTGGCAAAAATAGAGCTGGCCGCTGTTAAGCCAGACACTGTCAGTGTGCATCCACAAAATGCTCCACCCATCAAAGCCGAAGCGTTAGCTTCGCAACATGGTGAAGCGCCAGCTTCGCTGCATGGTGAAGCGCCAGCTTCGCAAATTAAAGACTATTCTATTTTTCCCAGTATTTGGCCCAGACAATGGTCTCCCCTCTTCACTTTGGATAGTGCGATTGGATACCAATTGGGGGGAGAAGTTTTTGGTTTTGATGCGGTCGATCGGCATCGGTATTTATTGACCTTTGGCTATGTACAGAGGCCCAAAAAATTAGATGGCGGAATTTTTTATTCCAACCGCTCTTTGGGTCCAGAAATTTCTTATTCCTTTAGCCACGAAGTGACAGCGGTGAGTCAACTCACGCCTGAGTATTCTTTTATAAGAAGATTAAAGCACAACCTCTCTGTGGCGTATTCTTTCAAATCGATCCAAGAAAGGCTTACTCCCCAAATCGGGCTCAATGTTGCACGAAATTTTCAGCATACAATAGACTCCACTGGCTCTGAGCGTGTGGAGGGGTTAAAATTTATCCCAACGGCAGATTTTCAGGTGAGTTATTCTAGCAGAGAGGTCTCAAGGCTCGCCATCACGCCCGAAGGTGGCAGACAAACACAGTTTGGCAGTAGGGTAAGTCTAAATTCTGGCGCTAAAACTTGGAAAGCTCTGGTCAGTGATGTGGAGTATATTTCCTTAAGGCCGCATCATGTGTTAGTGCCTTTTTTGAGAGGATCTTGGGCAAGTCATCTTGATTCAGATTCGGGTGTGGCAGTCAGTGGAAATGTGCCAAAGATTTTTTCAAATATATTTAATTTACTTTCTTCTTCCTCTTCGAGCACCTCGCTTGATGCCCTTACTTTGAGGGGTTATCCGGGTTTGCTTGTGTTTACGAGAGCCGTTGGAGTATTTTCTCTGGACTATCGATTTCCGATTTCGGCTATCTTTCGAGGCTTGGGGACTTATCCCTTTTTTATTAATCACCTATTTGGATTTGTCTTTGGAGAGAGCGCTTATTTTCTAGGTTCGCAGCTCTTACTGCCCTCTGTAGGAGCTGGTGTGAGACTTTCTACTGAAGTCGTTTATCGCGTACCTTTAGTTTTTTCCTTGGAATACCAGCAGGGATTGAATAAGGCACTTGGAGGCAAGGGAGACGTTATTTTAGGTTTGAATTTGACTGCGTTTGAGTTTTAGGGTGAATGATTTAGCTATGCTTTAATTTCTTGAGTTCTAAGTAAATAGCTTCGGGACAAAGATCTATAGAGTCAGGCCACTCAATGCTGCCCCAATCAGGATTAATTTTTACTT
Source organism: uncultured Bdellovibrio sp. (assembly GCA_964490895.1). Taxonomy (GTDB): domain Bacteria; phylum Bdellovibrionota; class UBA1018; order UBA1018; family UBA1018; genus JACRAO01. The sequence goes on from CAZBEI010000021.1 coordinate 34,643, forward strand.
TTTTAAAGATTTTCTTGTCTAAAAGTTTCAAAAAAACCCCACCCTTTTTTTTTGGATTTACGTGGTAAATTCCTTTAACTCCATTATCGAACTTAAGCTCTAAACAGTAATCATCTAAGGGTTTTACTGAGAGGACTTGTCTTAATTCGTCAGATCGTTTCATATATTTTTAATCTAGTGGTTTTATTTTGTGTGGATTTTTGTTTTTAACACACAATTTCCAAGACTCCCTTAACTCAGTTCTATGCAAACTTGCCCATTCTAACACTAAAGCTAAGGCTCGCCTGGGCAACTTTCCTTTTATAATATCAAAAGTTTCTAAATTGATCGTAGCATGATTCTTTTGATATTTTATATGAAAATGAGGGGGATTATGGTCAGAAAAAAACATATAAACCACTACTCCATAAAATCTTGAAAGCTCAGGCATTGTTTAAAAACTATACGAATTTACTACAAAAGTCTAGCTCAGTTTGAGTTGTAATTTGCTACACGGAGTAGAGATATGTTAGAACAGTGTTACCCAAAGGAGATCTTAAAGATGGAATTAAAAGGAAAAAAGGCGTTGATTGTAGGAGTGGCTAATGAGCGAAGTTTGGCGTGGGCTATTGCTCGTGCATTGCATAGCCGTGGTGCAGAGGTTGCCTTTACTTATTTTGGAGAATCCTTGGAAAAGCGAGTGCGCCCCTTGGCAGAAAGCGTACAGGCCTCTCTCATTGAGTCGTGCAACGTAGCACAAGATGGTGAAATCAAGGCTGTCTTTGAAAAAATAAAAAATCTTTGGGGAACGTTAGACATTTTAGTTCACTCGGTAGCTTTTGCAAATCGCGAAGATCTGGAGGGACGATTTGTCGACACTTCGCGCGAAGGATTTAGGTTAGCATTAGATATCAGCGCGTATTCTTTGGTTGCTTTAGCTCATGGGGCAGAACCATTGATGGAAAGTAAGGGAGGCTCTGTTCTCACACTTTCTTATTATGGAGCACAAAAGGTGATACCTGGTTATAATGTGATGGGAGTGGCCAAGGCCGCTTTAGAATCTTGCGTGCGGTATTTAGCTTATGATTTAGGAAGTAAAAAAATCAGGGTCAATGCACTTTCTGCAGGTCCAGTCAAAACATTAGCTGCTGCAGGGATTAGAAATTTTAGAGACCTTTTAACACAGGCGGCCGAAAAAACTCCTCTGCACGAAAATATTACTGCAGAAGATGTTGGGGAAATGGGCGCCTTTCTCTGCGGCGAAGGCGCAAAACACATCACAGGCTCTACTTTTTATGTCGACAGTGGCGCACATATCATGGGTTTCTGAGTACCGGCCCACCGTTACCCAGTCCGGTGAGTAAGTTCGGAGTTGGGTCAGTCCAGTCACTGACTTGTCTCGCTAACCAAAATATCCATATATTTTTTGTATCCAAACACACGATTGCGCTTTGCTCCCGTCGTCTCTTGGAGAATTCCTACACCCGTTAAAACATCGATAACTTTTGCCGCCGTAGGTTTGGTTATTTCTAGAGCTTTCACAATTTGGTTGATCGTGAGTACCGGATGATTGGGGAGAAACTCGAATAAACGAATCGCAGGGATGACGGCCTTTGGTGATGCAAGCAACTTCTTCCGATCCTTTTCAATCAACTGAAATAATTTCTGAGAAGATTGAATCGCTTCTTGACCAGCAGTACAAACACCTTCTAAGAAAAAATGAATCCAATTTTCCCAGTCGCCATTTGCCCGAACGGCATCCAAGCGCCGATAGTATTCCTGTTGATGCCGTTTAAAATGCAAACTCAAATAAAGAAGGCGCGCATCTAGTAATCCCCAGGCCTCTAAAAGTAGAGCAATTAAAAGCCGCCCAAGTCTTCCATTACCATCTAGGAAGGGATGGATGGTTTCGAATTGAACATGCGCGAATGCAATTCGTATCAGGGGGTGTTCTTTATCTTTTTTGTGCAAATAAGACTCAAGCTCCTTCATGCAATCTTGCATCTCGGATTGCGGTGGTGGTACAAAATGCGCGTTTCCAGGACGAGTCCCACCGATCCAGTTTTGTGAATTTCGAAATTCACCAGGCTTTTTGGATTGGCCACGCACGCCCTTCATGAGCCGCTTATGCATTTCCTTGATCAGGCGAAGAGAAAGTGGCAGCCCTTTGGGGTCTTGAAGTTGCTTGCGGGCAAATTGGAGAGCATCTAGATAATTACAAACTTCCTCAAGATCAAGACCTGGCTGATTAGGATCAGCCTCATAATTGAATAGGTCCGCAAGTGTCGCTTGAACTCCTTCAATTTGGGATGAAAGGATGGCCTCCTTACGAACAAAGGCATAGCTGAAAAGATTGGCATTAGGGACCAGAAGAGAGGCCATTTTAAGCTCAGAAAGACGAGCCGACGCTTCCTGCACAAGTTCTCTGATTTCAGCAGAAACTTCAATTGGGGGGTCAGGCGGTAGGGCCATAGGCACAAAAGCCTGCACAGCCTCTCCAGCAGTTGTGGTTTCAATGTATCGACCAGTAATTCTTCGTCCCATTTCATTAGTAAAGCATGCTTTACTAATGAAATCTACTAGTAAACTATCCTTTACTAAAAAAAATCCAAGTGACTCTCTCCGGGGTAAGCCCCGGAGCCCGACGGTCGTACCGCCCGGTCGTCAGAAGCGGACTCACAACTCCTATCACGAAAAGACTGGATTAAAGAAAGACTGCTTGCAGGTTGGCACCCGATTACAGTTTATGAGGAGATTAGATTATCCATTGGGCGTTCTAGTTTTTACAGATTTTTACATAGGCATGAGCTTTACAGTGCAGGGATAAAAATTAGGTGGCGAGTAATTCAAGTAATCATTGATTCTCATTACAAAGAAAAACATTCGGGCAGCATTAATGATCAGTTGATTTTGAAGTTAGTTCAAAAACTGAATGGTCGTTTTGAACTGCCTGAATCAACAGTTGGAGAGTTTTCTTATTTTGCTACATTAATTGAGCACAACTTAAAACAATATCGGCTGATTTGGCTTCTTGAAGATAAAGCCATCTACATTGGTATTGTAAATGTGTATCGTGACAAGAGGAGTAAATAAATTATGGGTTTTCCAAATGAAAAAGAACTAAAAAGAATAAGAGCTAAATTGGAAGTCATTGAGCCCTCAAGAGTACTTCCGGAAAATGCTTCGATGGCAGATCGATTAAAATACCAACTTTGCGAAAAATTTGTTGTTTACCTAATGGAAAATAAGATCTCTCAAGCACAATTAGCACGTCAACTAAAAGTTGACCCTTCGCGAATCAATGAAATTGTAAAGTACCGCATTGACCTTTATACGATTGATAAGCTGATAGATCTGGCTGAACAGCTGGAGCTTGATTTTGAGGTGGCCGTTGCGTAAAGGGGCTGAAATTCAAAATAAGTCCGTGGCTCTTAGTATTTTATAAAAATAACCCTTTTTTAGAAGCTCTGAGGTGGGTGGGGCTTTGGTAATCAATACTTTTTGAAGAGTCTTGTTTTTCTTGAGAGGAAATGCTTTGATTTTTTTCTCCACATCTAAAATCACATCAACACCCACTGGGTTATGGGTGTACTTGAGTTCGCAAAGAGTTAAAACATGATCCTCGCGGTCAAAGAGCAAATCAATTTGTGCTCCACCTTTTTTTTCTTTTTTATAAGACTGAAAAAAGGACCCAGCTGTATAACCAATCCCACTAAATCCTAATTTTTCACTTATTTTTGAGGCATGGTAAGCACATAAATATTCAAAAGCTATTCCTAGCCATGCAGTTGATTTCGTTTTTTCTCCCAATAAAATAAGAGGCCTCTGATTTTTCTTTTTGCATTAAAATAAGGGTATCTATTATAGGTATAGGCTGAAAATACAATATAAATTCAGCCTATATGCCTCAATCAATGCGATGATAGGCTAAAAATTCATTGGCCCCCGGGTTTGGCACATCTAAAAACAATAAAGGACTCGGTGGATATTAAGCCACCGAGTCCTTTACAGCCACGGGAACCTCTTCAGTGTGTGTGGGGGGAAGCGGCGGTCCCATGGAATCGTTCTCAAATTTGTAAGTGATTTATACTGCCGATCATTTTGAGTAGCAATAAGAAAATAATGATTATTGAATAGAGTAATAAAGACCAAAAAGGTCAGGAATTTTAGGATTTATATGAAGCTATGCTTTAGGGCATTTTCTCGGCATTTTTTAATATCTGCTTGTTTTAGTCCAACTTGGTTTAAACAAACTTTTTCCTCGTAAGGCATCGAATTTCCAAAGATTCCGGGATCGTCCGTATTGATACAGACTGCAATATTTGATTCTAGTGCTTTTTTAATGGGATGCTCAGAAAGCCTCTTCACAGCCTGTGTGATCCAATTGCTTGTGGGACACATTTCTAAACAAATGGAGTTTGACGAAAGAAAGGAGGTCAGTTGAGGGTCTTTATAAAAAGAAATTCCATGTCCTATTCTTTGGGCACCCAAAAGCGCGATGGCTTGCCAGATGTTTTCGGGTCCACTATCCTCGCCTGCATGGATGGTGATATGGGCTTTGATTTTGATGGCTTTAGCAAAGGCATTTTCATAAAGCTTACAGGGGTATTTTTTTTCTTGCCCTGCGAGATCTAGTCCTACAAATCGAGCCTTATATTTCAAAAAAAATTCTATTGTTTTTTCCACTTGTTCCAAGCCATGATCTCTGACTGCAATGCAAATAAGCCCTACTTTTATGGGATACTTTTGCGTTGCTTTTTGAATTCCAGTTTCAAATGCATCAAGAATGTCTTCCCAATTCAATGCGTTGTGTTCTGACACAAAGCTAGGGGAATAGCGAAGTTCTACTTGTCTTAAGCCTTCGCTCTGGCAGTCTTCTACTGCTTCGTATGCCACTTGTTCTAAAATTTCTGGACTGTCTAAAACAAACTGAAAAAGTTTAAATTTTTCTAAGACTGAATTGAGATTGGGCAAAGGAGTTTTTAAGATCAATTTTTCTGTAAAGGCGGTGACGCTCGTACTTTGTCCTTCGAGGCCCTTGTTTTGGGCAAGTTTAAGCAGCGTCGCAGGACGAATGGAGGCATCCAGATGGCGATGGAGCTCTGTGGTCACCTTTTCCTTTCTGCTTCCGGAGAAACCCATTTTGTCATATGGAATATATATGGCAAAGGTGGATGCTCGTCAATTTCGAAGTTTTTTCTCTCACCGAGAGAAAGACTTTTTAGTATATACTCCAGACGAGAAATTTTCGGTCTCTCATTTTAATAGTCCAGAAGAGTTTTTTGCATCCTTTCAAAAACAAACAAAAGCAATGACGGCAACTCATCTTTATAGACCCGATGGTCCTGGTGGTGAGGCTTCTGGTTCGTCGCTTTCTCAAGAGACTCCGATTACCTTTGTTTTCTTCCCTGGTTTTATGAGTGAGTTTATAGAGACAAAAACTTTTGACGAAATTTTTTCTCAAAAAAAGAAGTCCGCATTTCAAAAGGAGATGGGCCATACTTTGATGGAGGATTTTCATTTCGCAAGTTTAGATGCGAAAGGAACCCCTCTTTTTAGAGCATTGCTCTTTAAGACCCCTCCGTTGTCCTTTAAAACCAGTGGAGATATCCGAGAAAATGCTCAAGATTTTATACAAAGGTTGGAGCGCTTTTTTTCTGCCTACAAAAAAGTTCCAGAAAATCTTGTTTTCGCTGGATACTCGCGTGGCGCGATGGTGGCCTTGGAGGTTTTAGCTTTAGCTAAGCAAAGAGAGCTTTCTTGGCTTAAAAATGTAAAAGGATTGGTTTCTTTAGGGGGAGTTCTTTTTGGAACTGAAATTTCGGACGAAATTTTTAATCCCCGCTCTTCGTCTTACAAAGAATTAAAACTACTGAAAAAGCTCAGAAATGAATTAAAGCCCACTCAAAATTTACAAAATGAGATTTCAGACAGAAGTGAGCTGAAACGATTTTTATGGGAATGGCTGCGCCGTAAGCGGAAAATTTCTCCAGAAGATCAGGCCATTATTAAAAACAACACAAAAGCTTGGATCAACTTCGTACGATCGATCGGTCAACTTCCGGTGGATTGGAGTTTGCTCTCGATGCTGCTTTCGGGCTTTAAAAAAGGAGAAGAGACAAATCACAAAGAGACCTTAAGTCTTTTGCTGAAGCTTTTAGGAAAAGAATTTGGATTAAAAAATTTTATTACAGGTTATTCACAGAATATTTTGAGATTTCAAAAATTTGTGGACGAGCTGGTGGTGGGAGTAGAGCAAATGTCGACTGAGTCACGTTTGAAATGGTGGAGAGAAAATACCTTGCCCGACCAAGGGATTCGCTACTACGCTATTGCAGCATGCTTTGCTGATCCGGCGATGGATATCAAGCTTGCACAACACAGGGCAGAGCATCATCCTAAATTGCCAAAATTATTAGATTACAAGTTTTCGCTCAGAAATTTTAGACATCTGAAAAAAATATCAGGCACCGCACTCAACGACTCTCAAGTGTGTATTTCGAAAGCTGTATTTTGGCCAAAACTAATTGAGCACTTAAATCCAAAGCAGGCAGCTTTGGACACTTGTTTGTTGGGCATATTGGGCACTCACCATTGGGGTTTAGCCATCCCGATTGTGATCCAGATGAAAGATCGATCCAAAGATCCATTTCCACGGGTTCCACTTCTCAAGGCACTTGCAGCAAGTGTTGCTCTCGACCTGCGCTGATGCTAGGGTAAGAGACCTGTCATGTTACTAAAAATTCTCATGCAATATACGAGTATTGGAGGGCAAGCTGTCATTGAAGGTGTGATGATGCGTTCTCCCAAGTTTATTGCGATTGCGGTGAGAAAACCTAGCCGAAAAATTGTGATCTACAGCAAGCCTTTTGTCAGCATTTCTCAAAAATTTCCAATTTTAAAGAAACCTGTTTTGCGGGGTGTTGTTTTGCTCATGGAGTCTCTCATTCAGGGCATCGAAGCTTTGAGCTTTTCTGCCAATAAGGCTGGAGATGACGAAGAAAACGGGGAACCTCTTTCTCATTGGGCCATTGCTTTTTCGATTCTCAGTGCTTTTGTGCTTGGAATTGGTCTTTTTGTGGCGCTTCCTCATTTTCTAACAGCGATTTTAACCAAACACTCCTTTGTGACGCCTCATAATCCACTTTTTCATTTACTGGACGGATTTTTGAAAGTGATGATTTTATTGGTTTATGTTTATCTGATTTCACGGATGAAAGACATTCACCGTGTATTTCAGTACCACGGCGCTGAGCATAAATCGATTTACACTTTTGAGGATGGAGACGATCTCAGTGTTCAAAACGCGAAAAAAAAATCAACGCTTCACCCCCGCTGCGGGACCAGTTTTTTGTTGTTTTTAATCTTAATTAGCATTCTTATTTTTAGTATTGTTTTCCCGTTTTTTTCTTTTTCTGACCTTTCTTCGAATGTTGTTCTAAATCATACGCTCATGATTGTAGTCAAAATTTTTCTAATGGTCCCTATTGCCGGACTTGCTTACGAGTTTATTAAAATTTGTGCTTTTCGAATAAAGAATCCGTTTTTTAAGGCCTTGATTTGGCCTGGCCTGACTTTGCAACACCTCACCACGAAAGAACCCTCTGATGATCAACTCGAGGTGGGTTTGGCTTCTTTAAAGCAGGTTTTAGCGCTCGAAAAAGGGATTAAACCCCCCGTCGAGAGCGAGATAGAAATTACAGACTTGGCTGAGCTGGGGCGGATCCAAGTCAAAGTAGCAGAGTTCCCAGAGCTCTAATTTTTTATGTTTGAAAATCTAGAAGCAGTAGAAAAAAAATATTTAGAAATTGAAAAAAAACTCTCTGAACCAGAGTTGGCCAAGCAACAGAGCGAGTTTAGAAAACTTTCTCAGGAACACTCTGGGTTGCAAGAACTGGTCGCAGAATACCGTCTGTACAAAAAAACCTTAGATGAAATCCATTCAAACCAAGAGCTTTTGCAAAGTGCAGATGCCGACATTGTTCCATTGGCAAGAGAAGAGTTAAAAAGCTTAGATTTAGAATTACAAAGCATCACTCAAAAACTCCAGATCCTTTTGCTGCCAAAGGACCCCAATGATGAAAAGAATGTCATGTTCGAAATTAGAGCGGGAGCTGGTGGTGAAGAGGCCTCTTTGTTTGTAGCAGAGCTTTTTAGAATGTACCAAAGATATGCAGAAAGACAGGGTTGGAAGGTAGAGCCACTGTCTTTGAGCGCCACAGGATTAGGAGGATTCAAAGAAATCATTGCCATGGTGAGTGGGGTGCGAGTCTACAGCCGGCTCAAGTGGGAGGGAGGGGTCCATCGTGTGCAAAGAGTGCCTGAGACAGAAGCTCAGGGCCGGATCCACACCTCTACAGTGACCGTCGCAGTTTTGCCTGAGGCGGAAGAAGTCGATCTTCAGATCAATCCTACAGAACTTAGAATTGATGTCTTTCGATCCGGTGGTGCGGGAGGGCAGAGCGTGAACACCACGGATTCGGCTGTGAGAATTACCCATGTTCCATCAGGTTTGGTCGTGGTCTGTCAAGACGAGCGCTCACAACATAAAAATAAAGACAAGGCCATGAAAATTTTGCGCTCTCGGTTGCTTGAGTCTATGAGAGAAAAAGCCGCTAAAGAGCATTCCGATGCTCGTCGGGTCATGGTGGGTACTGGGGATCGGAGTGAGCGAATTAGGACCTATAATTTTCCGCAGGGGCGGCTCACCGACCATCGCATTGGGCTTACGCTTTACCAGTTGCCTGAGATCATGGAGGGCAAAGTCGACCCCGTGATTGAGGCCTTACACACGCATTATCAGGCGGAGGCGTTGCTTCATTTTTCAAGCTAACGATTGTGACGAGCATTCCTCATCCTCAAGTCTTTAGGGTGCTTTTTTAATTTGCCACTCTAATTCTAACCCTAAAAGTGCTGCTATTTTATAAAGTTGTTCTAAATTTTTGTTTAAAATTTTTGGATTTAAAAGCCTTAGTGCCCAAACAACCCTCTGATGGCTTGCCACGCAGGAGTGCCCAAGTGATTCCACAAAGGAGCTCCTGATTCGTATAAAATTGCGGCATAGAGCCCAAGCTGCGCCATGAGCTCAGCTAGAGAACTCGATGTACCCTGCCTTCGCATTTGTTCCTCAAGGATAGCTCTTGCCACACGTGCAGAATAAGGCTCTCCTTCATTAAAGCGCCTTCCTCTGGGGTTTGCAGCTTTTTGGATCCAATTGTAAACATCCATTGCCCCGCGAGTTGCAAATAAGTTTGCAATCGTTGGAGGAATGGGTTTTTTGCCCAACCCCGAAAGATAAACATCCACAGTGGACATGAGATCCCCAAACGCTACTGAATCAAGTGGTTGTTCAACACTTATATTCCCATCACTACGCACATATAAAACAATCTCATTAAAAGCAGAAACCACCGCAGTCTCCCTAGAGTCCACTGGAGGAGCAGCCTCTATAGCTACAGCATCTCCACCACTCCGCTCTTGCCCCTGTCTATATTGAGCCTCTACAGAAGAAAGATCGTGATCGCGCCATCCTTTTACCCAAGCCATTGTGCGTGATATATTTTTGCCAACTTCTCGCGGACGGATGAAAGTAAATACCTTTCCAATAGCCAAGGCTCCAGCCAAAGCAAGTCGCTTGAGGGCAAACTTGAATTGAATTTCGTCTGCAATGACCTCAATTCTTTGAGACCAAAAATCTCCCCATTGAGTTGCAATTTCTACCAAATGCCCATAGCGGTCACTGGGAGAAGTATCCTCCGAAGTCAAAGCAGTCATTGTCTCTGGAGCTAAAACCTGTGCAAGATATTCTGAGTTTTCTTTAATAAAATCACTAATCCCATCCAAGAGATCTGGATCTACAGGAACTTGGAGACCATTGAGGCCCCCCTCTAAAATGATCCTTAAATTTAACATCCGAAATGCATAGAGATAAAATCCAATGAGATAATGAGTTGATTCTTCTTTATAGTGTTCCAAAAGCAACCATTTTCGAATCATTTCTACTTCTAAACGAATAACGCTCAAATTCTCTCCCATTGGAGGAGGTGTAGCTTTGAGCTTTTTCTCACGGCTCTCAAGCGCTTTTTTTGTCAAAGTATCGCCAATTTTCTTGTCTGTTTTTCTCAACTCTCGATAAAGCTCACCAATTTTTGCATTTAAGTTTAAAAAATCCAAACTGCCTGTTGCTGGAGCAGGGGCGGCAGGGGTTCCTTTTTTAATTCTTTCACTTCTGTCTTTTTCTAATGTGCGAATCTCTCCCAGTAAATCGTAGTAATGCGATACGGCTTTGAAGATTTCAGAATTTGCTAAGAGATTTGCGTGTTCCTCTCCTTGAACAGCTTGGAGCGAAAACAAAATCTCCATGAGAACTCTGGTGACTTTTAATTCTGAATCAATACTAAGTTTTATAGATGAAAGAAAAAGCTGCCTTTCTTTCGAAATAAGAGACATCAACTCATCTGGATTACCCGTCGTTTTTGTAATGAGATTCTGGATGGCTTCCTTAGAAGCAGTTGTAAGCTGGATACTACGACCAAAGATTGAAAACATCAGTCGATTAAACCAAATCCACGCTGCATTTGCTACAGCGTGACTTCGGCTTCCAACTTCAGAAGCACGCGCTTCTGCCAAGCGATGAAAAGCATCCCCTGCAGGAACGGACTGGCCCTTTCGTAATTGATCGAGAATGCTACTCGAAGCGCCCACATCAACACTAATGCTAGGAGCAACTTCTCGAAGCAGTGTTCTAGCTGCAGCTGCAGCTGGAACTGGACCCTCCAGAGTCGCCGCACATGTCCGCGCAGTTGGAGTCGGAGAGGTCCCAGGGGTAGGCCCATCCATCGCATAAAGAGAGACTGAAAAAACAAATAATAAAATCTTTGTGTAAAGCCCTAATTTCCAAAGCATCACAGTGCCTACTTATATGAAGTATTGCGCCCAGAGTCAAATTTTTCAATTTCACTCTGTCTCCCCCAACAGGTCCTACTCACAAAGCGGGTTGTGGACCTCTTTGCCACAGTGACTGCCGTAGGTCTTTCCCTGGTCTCTTTCGTAAACTTCTTGTTTTATCTTTGTTGGTATATATTTTTTTGAATTTAGAGTTCTGTGAGCTTTTGTGAGTCCCCTTGGTGCCGGCGCCGGCACTGAGTCTTTTGGTTTTTCTTCTGCTGCTTCGTTTTTTGCTATCTCTCTCTGTCTTTCATTATAAAATTTGTACTCTGGGTCAAGCTTTGAAAGCTAAACGAATTTCGTATTAAGCTACGGCCAACAATAACTCATCCACTAAACTTATTGGGGTCTGTAGATCACCACGTTTGCCCTTAGATTTTTTAAAATTTATAAGGCCAAGATTTTTTAAAAATAAGAGATCCCTGTAGACTCCTCGAAATTCTCTGCCTACAGTTTCTGCTAAAATGGAGATAGAATCTGGTTTTTTATCTCGAATTGTTCTCCAGAGCTCCAAACGTTTATCAGTGAGAACTGATCGAACTGCCGTCAATGACTCAAAATACTCACCTTTGACGGCTTTAGATGGTTTTCCATGATCAAGGGCATGGGCAACAGACCTCAATTCTGCATTAAATTCATCACGTGACTTGATTCGAATTTTTTTAATTCTCATTTTTCATCTCCTCTTTGGCAATGGCGTCTAAATAGTCTTCCACCAAAGCAGACACAGACTTAAAGTGATAGGGTCGTTCCTCTCCATTTTTAAAATGGCAGTGATGTCCTTTTGGGTAATGGTTATCAAAAAGAACCAGCACAGTCCCAGCAAATGGATTTACTAAAGCCAGGCGATATTTCACTCCATCGGGATATCGAATGCTTTTAGGAACTTTCCAAATGACACCATCCTGAAGCAAGCCATGCCTCAGTGTTAATTTCTCTTTAAACATCAAAGTTGCTTTAGCCATTGCACATTAAACTATGACATATAATGACATATATATCAATAATATTTTTTACAAGAATTGTATAGGCAGATTTTGGGCTATTCAAGCGACAGCACGGCTGCCCCTACTCACAAAGCGGGTTGTGGACCTCTTTGCCATACTTTTTCTGGATTTTTTCAATATTGGCTGTTTTTTCCATTTCCTGAGCCAGGGCTTTTTTAGCATCCGAGAGAACACACACCTCGTTTGTAACAAGAGCAAGAATGAGTCGAGCTGTTTCTTTAAGTCCATCGTTGATCAGAATGTCCCCATATTTGAGGGTTCTCATCAGTTGAGTTCCCGCAAAAAGATCCATTGTGTATTCGTTCAAAAAACCACCTGCTGTTTTTATAAAACACAGGCAGTGGGGCAGATTTTTTGGTGTGACTTGTGCTGTACACACAAGATTCAATTTCTGGCCATCTTTCTCTACCGAGTAAACTTGCCCAGGTTGCAGTAAAACCGTCAAGGATTCCGGCGGCTCTTGCGAAAACGCAGGCCCTGCGAGACAAAGAACAAGTAAAAAATATTTCATTGTGGATCCCCCTGCGCTTCTAAGACCTACGAGAGCAATACAACGTTTGACGCAATGTTTCAAGTGGATCTTGTAGGAACGAGCATTTATTTATTGACGAGCCCTAACGCTTAGGCTGCTTGAGCAGGTGAGTACGGATTTTATCCAAAGGAGCGTTCCATTTTATGCAAACCTCTCCATCAGAATCCATTTTACAAAAAGCATCTGAAATATAAACTACTCCAGATGCATTATTTTTGATCTCTACATCTTCTGCAAGCACTGCTAGTTTATCCAAAGCGCTCAGAAACTGAACCTCAGAAAGCTCAAAACTATTATAATGGACTTTGTACCCTGTGGATGACTCGATCTCTTCAATTCGTGCATCTATTTTTTGCTGGAGCTTCTCTTGAGATTGTTTAATTTCTTCGGGTGTGGGTTGGTTATATGGATAGGTCATCCATCACTTTAAACCCACCAAAAAAAGATTGACGCACCACATAATCAAGATATGCAGCTCTGGCCATTAAGCTATCGCCACATCCTTGAGCAAAGAGCTTTAAACTCTCAGGGTCTGGAGCAGCTGAACAGTTCAGTGCCAAATTTCAGATAGATACATTCTCTGAACTCGGTCATGTTGGTTCAACAATTTTTACGGGTAAGTGCGCAAGACAAGATAATTAAAAGCATGTAACGCTTTACCTTGTAGCTTTATGCTCAGAAAAGTTCTTTTACGTGGAGAGGCTTTAGTTTTAGGAACTCAAACACCTTCGCGCATAGCCCAAAAGAGTTTGTTGGTTTTCTTCGAGCGTTTTTTAATCGTGCTATTCCAATAATGATTTCTTTCAGATCAAAATCTATCATATCGTATTCTTTCAATTGTTTTGCGTATTTCTTCATAGGACTTTCTCTCCTTTTTATTTGCGGATCGAGAACTGATATGATCCCACTCGAATTCGAATGAATCTGATTGAGTATACATGTTGTTTTAGGCTAAGTGGAAAAATTTACCACCTGTATTTAATTCCCAGCGAAAAATAATCCGAACCTCCGATCACTCCATCTATTAAGCCAAAAATACCAGAGCGGTGATGGAGTCTCAGAAGAGCCAACCACTTTTGATCTTGAGTGAAATTAAAAGTAAACTCGATGCTCAGATGATAAAGCAAGCGATTTGATTTTGAAATGTGCTTAGTTTCTAGATCAGGAGGCTCTGTAGCATAAGAAAGGCCGTTTCCAAAACCAAAGCTACCCCCATAAAAACGACTCCAGGGAGTTTGTAGCCATCGGATGACAAAAGATCCAGCAAAAGAAAAAACATTCCATCTTTCAAGGTGCTTAGTGATTTGAGCCTCTGCTTCTAAAGCCACCAAATTTTTAATATTCAATAACTCATGGCTATATCCAAGGCTTAAAATCCCATCTGGGGTGAGTGCAAGATCTTTGAGATGAATCAGGTCTGTCAATGGAGTTGGGGTGCCAATGCCTCCATAAAAAATAAGGGAATGTTCGTAGGCAAAACAGGGTTTGATTTGCCCAAATGTTAAGCTAAAATAAAAAATAAGAATGATAAAAAATAGAGTTCTCTGTTTTTTAAGCTTATTGTTTTTAAGTTCTCTCAGCTGTGCCACTTCTCCTAGTTTACAACACATTAAAAAAGAGTCTATTGATCAAATTCCTATTTTGCCACTTGGAGTTTCCAGCTGGCGCCTAATTTATGCACATGCCTTTCCTCCTGAAGTGAGAGATTTTGTTTTCCCGTTTTATTGGGAACATGGATTTTTAGAAAAGCTCACTCTCGTTTGGGCTCCGCTTCCCTTCGAAATGCGCTATTTATTCTATCAGAACGAAGAAATGTGGCTCAGCGGGCACACTTCTCTTTTAGGAAGCATTTACACGAGAGATATTAATTTTTATTGGAGGCCTGACCTCGGATTTGTTTTAAGAAAAAAAGTGACACCTTGGCTGGCTTTCGAAAGCGAACTTTTTTTGCAGTTAGAAGTAAAACGCTCCCGCGAAGATGCACTTGCCAGAACTTACGTTGCCAGACAAGGAGCGTTATTCCAGCCTTTTCCTTTTTTGTTGTTATCGGCATCTCTTTTAGCTCTCAATGAAAAAGGCGAAACAATAGCTCGTTATTTGGGAGCTGTTCCAAAAGAAAACCAAGGGAGTCAAGCTTCCGAAAAATCTCGTTGGCGCTTTCCTCTTTCGACAGACGTAATTCTGCAGTTGTCGCCCCAGTGGCAGATTTTATTTAATTTAACTTTCTATCATTTTGGATATGGAGGCGAAAAAGTAAGTGCGCCTTTGTATGTATCTTTGGTTTATTTTTGGTAGAACAGCCTTCTCATGGAGCTACTCCCACTCAATCGTAGCTGGAGGCTTAGACGAAATATCATAGACCACACGGTTCACAGTTCTGACTTCGTTGCAAATACGATTCGAAATCCTACCCATTTGCATGAGCTTTTCTTGGCACTCCCCAAAAGACGACTCATGGCCAGTGTAATTGTGAAAATGGGAAGCCCCATGGAGATTTGTCAAATGTGGAAAGCATTTACGTCTTTACTTCCCGCGCCGGAAGTGCATTTTGTCACCAATCCGCCTCCACCAAAATCAGCTGATCCCCCCTCCTGCTTCCACAAAGCTACTGAGGGGATTACCTAACGCTGATAAAAATAGTTTACTTATTGGTGCGCATAGTCTAAATGCTTATTTCGGCTCTGCATGAGGCTCATGCGGGTTCCGCTGATTAGAAATTACGAAAAGGATAAAAATATGGATATGAAGTTTTTTATGTTGTGCGCCGTCGCGTCGGCTTTAAGTTCAACCTTTCCGACTGCGTCCCGCGCAAATCCCCAGGACGCTCTGAACGCTAAGATCACTGCTGTCGTTAATTCCGACTCAGTCGTGAAGGCCGTCACCCAGTCCGTTGAAGGAAAATATGAGCTCTTTGTTCGTTACACTTCTACCCGATTACGATGCCCGGGGCTCCTCGATTGGAAAGAACCCTTCCTTCGACGATAAAATTCTTTCAGCTGGTAAGAGCATGCGAACTGTCGGAACCGGCCCGAGTCCTAGGGCATCCTATTTCTCGGCGATCAACGTCGGAACTACAGATTTGAAGACTCAGACGCAAACAGGCGGAGTTTTCAACGTGACAATTCATGTAACTATTCAGCCAAGCGAATCCCCATAGGACTTCTCATTCTCACAATTGCACTGGCTATTGGGGCTTGAGTTTCCATAGCTGATTTCAAATCCCTTCTTAAAAAGCAGAAATTCGCCTTAAGAGACTTACGATTGCTATACAAACTGGATGTCCCGTTAAAAAAGACAGACCTATCCTGGCAGATGTCCTCCTAGTTTTTGGATTAATATACCTAAAAGTGTAAACCATGTGTCCGGTTTATACCCGTTTGGCTGGGGGAACAGGATACTACACGAACCATTGGTCGTGGTTCGTAACTATGTGGCACCATGGATGAAATCTAAGGTTTACCCCTTCAAGCTGGCAAGCTAATTTTAAAATTTGTAGGTTTTTCATTTCATACAAAAATAAATTGGCTTTTGAATAAAAATAGTATTATAATAATACTACAGGAGAGAATATGAATGAAAGTATTAGAAATCTTCTGGGTGCTCTAGGTGAACTTAATACCTGGCTAGCCACAAGACAAACCCATATAAAATTAACTGTTATCGGAAGGTTTGCTTTCTACCTTAGTGGAATTGCAGAGCTCTCAACGACTGATATCGATACAGTCAATGCTCTTGAGGAAGAGGTGTTTAAAAAAATTCAAGATATTGGAATCGCAAACGGGATGAAACCAGAATGGCTTAATGATAATTCAGAAGGGCTATCTCTCCCAGAGAATTTTGAAGCACGTCTTATAGAAAAGAAAAATTTTTCAAATATTGAAATTAAATATGCCTCTCGGTTTGATCTCATCTGCTTGAAAGCTGCGGCTTACGTGGGTCGAGGTTTTGATGACCCAAAAGACTTTCAGGACCTTTTATTACTGAAACCCAACTGTACAGAAATTGAGAAGGCAATTACATTTATCAAAAAACACTATAGCCCACCACGAGCTAAATTTTTTCCAGACTTTGAGGATAGATTGAATGAACTCCGATCCATTACAAAAAATTGATTTCCAAAATAGGCTAGCCTATTTTGGGGGGGCGATCACTGCAAATCCATCAGAAGCACAGGGACAATACCAGGATTTGGAACAGTTTGTAGTTGATGCAACTCAGATGATGTCCTACGATGTGCGAGTTACACAGTGTTTTTTGAATTGGCTGATCCGGTATGGTGTTCTCCTATGTCCTTCTAAAATTCGTAGACTTCTTAAGACTTGCAACTATGATCAGGCTATTCTAGGTGTTTTTCTGATGTATTTAATGAAAAATGATCCCCATCCAAAAAGATGGTCTCTATTAAAAAAATACACAAAAAAAAATTTACAGGGTAGCCCTCTTTTTTCACATCTTCCTGCACCCATAAATAATACCAATGAATATTTTAAGAAATATGGCATTCTTGTTCAAGAAATGAAACCTCATCCAGAAAAATATCTACTTCCAGCAGAAGCGGTTCTCAAACGATGTCCTGAGATCGCCCATAGGGGCATGATGATAGGAACTGTAGCCTCTGATCTCTTAAGTTTAATTCAAAAAGAACCCACCATAAAAAGTGCCTACAAAATAGCGAAAAAGATTCATCACCACAGGGCTCAGGTTTATTCTGTTGTCAAAACAATGGAACAAGTTGGTAATAAAATATTTTAGTGGGTTTGTTTAAGAAGCTTTTGAAGGTATATATGTGCATACTGAGACAGTGGCAATCACACTTTTTTAAAATCCAACCTATGGCCAGAATCTGGAATTTTGAGTCCTTGTTGGATACGGTGGCTAAGATTACAAACTTTTTAAATCAGCCATGGAAACTCAAGCCCCAATGGCCTGTGCAATTGTGAGAATGGGAAGCATCATGGAGACAAGCTAAAAAAATTACGTTTTATGAATATTATTGGTATAGTTAAACCAATATATGCAAGCACGCATTCTGTTTTGGCAAAAATCAAAACTCCACGGAAGATACGTCGTTGAACTTAAGATTTATGAGCTAGTAGATTCTGTTAAATATCCAGATGGGGTTAAATACGGGCTGATTTGTATTGATTCCGAAACAAGTCGTCGGATTCTTATGGATAATCATCACCCAAAGGGGCCTCATATTCATTTTGATCATAACGAAATTCCATACAAATTCAGAGATGTTCATGAGTTGATGCATGATTTTAAAAGTATAGTTCTTGAATATTTGGAGGTAAAGTTATGAAAACTCTAGTTGTTTCTATTAAAAGCTCTACGGAAGTACTTGTTGATTTTGAAAGAGCATTTAAAAGAGCTCGCGCAGGGCGTCTTAAAAAACCCCATTTTGAAATTTCGTTTGACAACAGGAAAGAGTTTGAACATTTTGTTCGGCACATTTCGATTCTTTCAACCATTTTAGCTTTAAAACCAAAATCTGTTTATGAACTTGCCAAGCTAAGTCACATGGATGTTTCTAATCTCAACAAAGTCATTTTGTTTTTTGAAGAGCTCGGTGCAATCCGTATTAAAATATCCAAAGTCAATGGAAGGACGGTGAAACAGCCCATAGTGGAGTATCAACGGATTGAATTTGATTTGGCCGTGTGACCCTTCTTTTCCGCAAGGAAATCGACCGGATTTACACTGCGGACCTAGCCCGGATTTTTGTTTTCAATTCAGAAAGACATGTCTTTTAGTCAGGGTGCCAGTAAAAGCTCAAGCACTCTTACAGTTCTCTCTCGTTTTTGTTCTCTCTTTTGATTCTGAATGAATTCTTTGGGAATGGGAAATCTCTGACTATTTCATGCGGTCCTGGTCCACCGCAAATCTGCAAAAACGGGCCCTTTTTAAACCCGCAGCACCATCACAATCTGTGTTGGTGCTACCCGGCCCAAGGCGGTGATCCAAGCAGGAGCAAGGCTTATCCCCACACTCAGAAAAAATCGTACTCGGCAAAAAAAACCTTCAGACCAAATGTGCTTTGGTTTTACTTAAACGAACCGGACAGCAGTGAGAAAATACATATTAATAAACCGGAAAATCTGAAATTTTATACTGTTAACTCCGAACTCGCTCTAAATTACGACCCAATGGGAGATTACTAAAGAAAAATTACTTCGATTTGCATTTATCCCAAATTGTGGTATATTTCTATTTAATGCTCTGGAATGTCCGCTTAACTAACAAAGCCGCAAAACAATTATCAAAGCTACCAGAAGAAATCAGAATTCGAGTGGGTGCTTTGATGACGGACATCCGGAACCGCGGCCCGATGGTTCCTGAATGGAAAAATTTTGGGAAACTTCGAGGTTTATCAGAATGTTATCATTGCCATGTAAAGGCCGGTCGTCCGACCTATGTGGTGTGTTGGCAGATTACTCAACGTGAAGTTAGAATTATTGAGGTGTACTATGTCGGAACCCATGAGAAAACCCCTTACTGAAGCTATTCAGATTACTATTGAGGGAAAACGCCCACGACTTTTTCTTGTTCCAAAAGAAAAAGCCAAAAGTGTTGCTAATTTGATCGAAGAATTTGAATCAAACACAGTATCTCTCGAAGATGCTTTTAAAGATCTCTACGATAAGTATTCTAAGGCTGGTACTATTCTTCAAGGATTTCGATTTCGGGATTCACTTACTCAAGAGGAGCTGGCTAAGATGCTGAGAGTTAAGCAATCGCATATTTCTGAAATGGAGCATGGTGTTCGTCCAATCGGCAAGCAAATGGCTAAGCGGCTGGCAAAAGTTTTTAAAACTAACTACCGCTCATTTCTCTGATGTTTTCTTTTGAAAGAGGATGACTGGAAAAGTAATCTCTGTAGTGCCCCCCACCGCCGTTATTGCACAGGCCATTAATCACCTTTTAGAAGTGCCAAGAAAAAAGCTCATGCAAATGGGCAGTCCCAATGAGGCTCAGCCACAGAGCGATGATCTGTAGCCATTACACTTTTTGAAAAATCCAATGGATAGTTTCAAAATAGTAAAAAAAGTGGGCCTAAATCCACAACCCCATTTTTCTTAGCCATCAAGAGAGTTGTGTTGGATGTCGCTGTCCAGTTTTAAGAGTGTTTGAGCTTTTACTGGCACACCGACTAAAAGACGTGTCTTTCTGAATTGAAAACAAAAATCTGAGTTAGGTCAGCAGTGTAAATCCGGTCGATTTCCTGGAGGA
>CAZBEI010000022.1:0-35119 GCA_964490895.1 uncultured Bdellovibrio sp.
ACAAGCAACAGGTGAATTTGGATTTCACAGTACGCCCCTGAAAGTACCACAAAGTCATTTTACACAACACACGAACGTTGCCCAAGGCCAAGATGAAATGATGCGAAATCCTAATACACCCAATATACCCAGACCTTCTTCTGTAACAGGAGGCACTGTTAATCCTGATCGCGAGTGGAATCCACTAACTCGTGCCGATGATAGTAGACTTCAAAATATATTACACCCCAGAGCAGAAACCACTACTGGACAAGATGATTTATTATCCGCAGGCCGAAATACTAATGCAGGAGCTGGAGATGCTCCATCAGACCCAACACCAGGGCATGGAGCAGAGGGAGCTCCTCAAAGAGGTGGAGATCAGGCAGCAGCAGGCCCCAGAAACTCAGAGACTGGAAAAATTCCAGACGCAAAAGCCGACCCAAAAGTCGACCCCAAGGCAGACCCAAAAGCCGCCGATGGGAAGCCCCCAACAAAAGCAAACATAGCGGCGTGTCTAGCGGCAGCGATGGCGGGGTTTCAAAGTTATACAAAGCACACTTCAATGGAAGAAGAACAAGCCTCCGCTGACGAAAACCACCAGATGGCTGAACAACTCATGAATCAGCGACAACAGCAACAAAGCACTGTCGTAGCAGGTGGAGGAGGCTATGCCTTCCCGCCAAATGGAGGAGGTAGCGGAAGCGGAGTGGCCGCTGGAGGATCCATGAACTCTGGCCCTGGACTAAACACCGTTCCCAAAGACTTTAATAGTGGAAAAATGGCAGCGGCAACATGTGCGGGCGCCAAGCAATCTGGAAGCGCACAAGCCTCAGTCCAGTGCGCGCTTGCCAACGACAGCAACCTCCCGAGCTATATCGGTACTTCGAAATTTCAAAAAGATTTTAAAAAAGTAGCAGGCATGGACTTGGGCAACTTTATTAAAAAAGACTTTGGATCAGGAGCGGCAGCCATCACCGGAGCCATGGGTGGAGTTCTCACCCCCACACAAGCAGGCAGACTCGAACCCCTGCTTGCAGCCTACGAACAAAAAGTGACAGATTTTGGTGGAGTGAGCGGGACACATTATGCTGGCGGTGGCGGAAACAGAGGCAACGGAGGCAGCAACCAACAAGAGATAGACCCCAATGCACTCGTAGGAGCTCTATTGGAACAATACATGCCACATCAAGAATTTAAGGGTAATAAAAACCCAAGCATCTCGTATCCCAGCCTGGCTCGTGGCCTAGCCATGAGCGCCGAAGATCCCCGTGGCAACATCTTCGAACGCGTTAGTAACCGCTACCAAGCGGTTGTACGCAGAACTTTGATGCACTAAAAGAGATCACAGCACCTTCCAGTATCCACCCTTATCTGGACCCACACGGCATATCACTCCTTTTATTTTTAAATGAGAAAGGTGCTTCTTGATAGCTCCATTACTAATCCCAATGATCTTTGCCATTTCTAAAAGCGTAATAGATGGATTTTCCAGAATTAGTGAAACTATTTTCTGGGAACTTTGGCTCAGTTTCTGGGTACCTTTTCTGGGTACCCCTTATCGGGTGGTCTTCCGAAATAAATCCCCAAGATTAGAATTTTTTCCCATTTTTTTGATGGCGCTGTAAAATAGTAAAGAAGGGGGAACCTCTATTTTGAAAGCTATTTTAGTTTTTTTCATTTGCTTTACACTCATTTTCCCTACCTCTTTTGCATTGGCAGATGGGGGTTACTCTTCCAACTATCTCAAACAAAGGGAAAATTACACAAAAGCTGCCGCCGCCGCCGACAAGGCAGCGGAGGCCAATCAAACGATGTCCATGATTTGGGGTGGCGTAGGCGTGGTGTGCTTGGCTGTGTGCTGTGCGTCAATGGCTGGAACTGCCATCTTTACTGCCGGAACTGATAATCTCATCTGCATGGGTGCAAGCATGGGTGGCTCCATTGCCGATATGGTGATAACCAAAAAAGTCGAGAGCGCGATTTTGGGGATTGTTGGTCCGGCGACGAGCTTAGCTACTGGGGCGGGAGGAGCGGGGAATGCGGCCGCAGCTGCTTATGACCAAGCAGTCATCAATGAAGAAAGAGCCGCTAATCAGGTTGAAAATCTAAGCAGTACTGTAAATGAAGCACAACAACAAGTCACTCAATTGCAAGGTCAAGTAGATCAAACAACCGCCACATTAGCTGGTTATAGAACTAGGTTTGAAACCATAGCGGCGACTCCAGCAGATGTGCAGGGGAGAAGTTATTTTCAATCACAACTTGGACAACAGCAACAACAATTAACCACTGCTCAACAAGATGCAAAAAATCTCTCTACGCAACTCGATCAAGCTAAAAGTGTTTCGGCACAAAAAACACAAGAAGCTTACAAAGCCCAAGACGCAGCCAAACAGGGCAACTCTAAAAACTGGGGGGCATGCCTGAGTGCTGCCATGGCCATTGTCCAAGCCATCATGAAAAATCAAAGCTCTGAGCAAGAAAAAGGCACTGCTCAAGACAACAGAGCCCAGACAGCACAACTGGACACCTACGAACAACAATACCAGATGGCAAATGCTCAACACAATAAAAGACGACCCACAAATCCAAAGCCCTCTGAACCAGACTTTAATGCACCCTCCACCAATCCCACCTCTGCCACTGCGAAAAATTTGGGGTCTTTCAAATCCTCAGAAACTTCGGCAGCCACAGCCAGCACATCCCCTGCACTTTTGTGCGACCTCTCTGGAGACCATTCTGCCAGCCTCCTTGAGTGCGCACAAAAATTGGATGCCACCTTGCCGAGCTCCCTTACCTCAGAACTTTTTGCCAGAGGTTTTTACAAAATTTCACACCAAAGCTTTCAAGATTTTTTAAAAAAGAGCTACTCCTCCCCTGCCGAAGCCATCTCAGATGGCCTCAAGGCCTACCTTAAACCGAAGCAAACCATTCAATTGGTTTCTTTATTAAATGACGTTACTAGAACCTATCAAAATAACAGCGCCCCTCTAGCAAGAAATATTTCAAGCCAACTCAATACTCCAGAAAAAATACCCGAAATTGTAACTTCACACAATCCGACGACCCATCACCAAACAAGCTCATTTACAAATAGAACTCCCGATCTCTTTGACCGCGTAAGCAATCGATATGAGTCCGTGTATCGAAGAATGCTCCTCTCCAAATAGCCACCCACAGGGGTTTGATGGAGCAATACACAATAAATCAGTCAAAAACTCCACCTATTATAAACCCTATTTTATTTTTGTCGCGCCTAAAGTAAAATAGGGTTTATAATAGGTGTATGCGGTATTTAACGCCATTTTTACTTAAAGATCTCAATAAAAAACTCATCTTGCTTTCAGGACCCAGGCAATGCGGTAAAACAACACTCGCAAAGAGCTTGTATCCAGGGGACGGTTGCTATTTAAATTGGGATATCCCAAAAGAAAGACTGAGAATCACTCACCAAGACTGGTCAGAAAAGGCCTCTCTTTTAGTATTGGACGAGCTCCACAAATATAAAAAATGGAAAAATTTTTTAAAGGGTATTATTGATTCTGACGAACCAAAACCCCCTATTTTAGTTACTGGCAGTGCCAAACTGGAAACTTTAAAAAATGTGGGTGACGCTCTTACAGGGCGCTATTTTTATTATCGCTTACACCCTGTTGATATAGCCGAGGGAAAGCTTTTTCTTAAAAAAACATCCGCTCAAGACCGCGCAGACCACCTTTTAAAAACAGGTGGGTTTCCTGAAGCATTTTTAAATCCAGACGGAGCGGAAAGGCTTCGAAATGATCGATTTGATTTAATTGTGAGAGAAGACTTGCATGACCTCTCACAGATTTCGTCGCTTGGTGGATTTCAACACTTGATTGAAATTTTAAGAGATCGAGGAGCAGGCACCTTAAACTTTAGTAACCTGGCAAATGATCTTCATGTTTCCCCTCCTACTGTAAAACAATGGATTTTACTTCTTGAGAAACTTTTTATTATTTTTCTGATCTATCCCTATACAGGTACTTTTGCTAGATCCATCATGAAAGAACCCAAATTTTATTTTTACGACTGTGCTGCATCTTACGAAGAAAAAAACATCGGAAACAGGTTAGAAAATTTAGTTGCATGTGCTTTGCTAAAGTATTGCCATTTTAGAAGGGACACAGAAGGGAAAAAAATGGAATTGCATTATTTTAAGGATCGAGATCAACGAGAGGTAGATTTTGTAATTACCTACAACAGAAAACCCTATTGGTTGATTGAGGTAAAGACATCAGACCACGCTGTTTCC
The DNA here is from genome assembly GCA_964490895.1 of uncultured Bdellovibrio sp. Classification (GTDB taxonomy): domain Bacteria; phylum Bdellovibrionota; class UBA1018; order UBA1018; family UBA1018; genus JACRAO01. The sequence continues at coordinate 4,259 of CAZBEI010000022.1, forward strand.
CCTCACCTCAAATATCTTTGTGAACGGGTAGAACATCAAAAAGCAATTCAGCTCGTATACAATCTGAACAAAAACTTTGAATCTCACAATATATCAGTTCAAAATTTGGCCGAATGGTTAGATCGGATTTATTCAAATTACACTTAAGTCAGTGAGGTGCGCCCCGTTAGCGTCTCGATCCACCTAAAACAATCCTCTTGTTTTTTTTGGCTCGATGCGCTAAACGCTTTCTACAGAACGAGGAGGAGTTTTAATATGATAAAAAAAATTGGATTAGTTTTATTTCTTTTAAGTCCTGGTTTTGTAGCCAATGCTGCTAGCATTTATTATAAATGTTTCCCATCGGAACTGGAAGGGGGTTCGTCTTATCTGCTAGTTTTAGACACAGATGGAAAAAATGGAGTTATTTTGTCTAGGTCGAATACTTCCCCTAATGTTATTGAGTGGGAAATGGTTTATGGAAATGCAAAATTAGATCGTCTACCCTCCTCATTTTATACTTTAACCGGTACAGATAATACAAAAACAGACTGGAGCAAAGAAAAGGATTGCTTCAAAATCAAAAAATTAACGTTAAAGTTTAATTTAAATTTTAACTATTCTGCACCAAAAGATAACCCTGAGCTTGATGCTAAGAAAGTTGAGCTTCAAATGTTTCCTAACATTGAGATTCTGCCAATTGCTGTTTGTAAGCCGCCTGAGTTTTTGCGTCCAGCTCCAATTCAGCTGACGTGTAATGCTATCTAATTTTTTTTCTGTTTAGGAGAGTAATATGCACAATAGAATTATAGAGGAAGAGAGGTTTCTCCTGCTTCCAAAGGCATTAAGGTTAGCTTGTCGGTCACAATGTTTTCAATGGATGCAGCTGGAATCCTGATTCCTTCTGCAATGGGGGACTGGATTTGGATAACATCCGTTTCAAGCTGATAGACCACATCAATATCAAAGCGATTGGATGCACCCTGATCAGTTTTATAGAAAATTGTCACGGCCACACCAAGTTTTTTCTCGTTTTTAATCTCTTCAAATTTTTCGACTGAAAAATAGATGCCTTTCGCTACAGTGCAAGCCTCATTGAGGAATCGCTTTGCAATGATGTGAGTTTGCGTTTTCAATGTTGTCAGGTCTAGATCTATCGTGGCCCTAGGAGTTTTGATGTAGATCCAAAGGAGATTGCCGCCCTTGAAGACAAAGTCTCCGGATATTTGGTTTAGCGATTCAAGATATGAAAATATCACGTATCGAAGAAAGGCTTGAGGTCCAAATAAGCCCCGTGTTTAACCAACTCTGTATTTTAAACAAAAAGCGGGCGTCTAAACCAAGCTGTAATAGGAATCTTCTGGATCACCTTTTAAGAACGGAACGAAACTTTATTCTGTTTGCAAGATGGAGGACGGAATTTGCACCTGCCTCAAAATTTTTGGAGCTGATCGGGATCGAACCGACGACCTCCACAATGCCATCGTGGCGCTCTACCAGTTGAGCTACAGCCCCATTGATCTACCTATGACATACTGAGAAATTTTGATGTTCGCAACGAAAAAGGGGAGGTTTAGAACCCAGAAAAGATGTCACTGACTCCTATGGAATTCGCCTCTGTGATGCCCTGACTTACCTTTGGGAAAAAACTTAGCCCTGAGCAGAGCTTCCCTGACAAACGAGTTAATTGCAGCGACCAGGTGCTCCACCTCTTGCTGGGGCCGAGTAGCAATGCGAAAATTATTGGCCGAGGCCCCTTCTTTATTCCCGCACGAACGAACATATAAGCTGTGATGAATTAAAAGATAGTCCCTGAGTGCAACGGGGTCCAACTGATCGTTGATTTTAACGTAAACGAAATTCGCATGTGTTGGATAAGACATTACACCCTTTATCCGACTTAACTGTTTGCTCATGTTTTCTGTGGCACGCACAGTCGCATCCAGACTTTTATGAAAGGATTCCATAAAACTTGGCATAAGATCGATCACGCTCTCCGCAACTCCATTGACATTCCAGTAGGGCACAAAAGACTCAAGCTCTGTAATCAACTCTGGATGAGCCACAACAACCCCCATCCGAGTTCCATGCAAGCCAAAAGATTTACCCAAGCTTTTTAGCACGATCACTCTGTCTAAGGTATGAACGTCCTTCGACAAGCTTGCCTCAGCACGCAGGGGTGAAAAATCTAAAAAAGATTCATCGATCATAATCAAATCCACAGTCGGAGCCACCGTTCGCAATTTTTCAATAAGAGCGAGTAACTCCAAGCGACTCGTGAGATGACCTGTGGGATTGTTTGGATTTGAGATGATGATCGTGTCGATCTCATGGTGATTGGCAAGTTTACAAAATTCCTCAGGATCGATCGCAAATCCATTTTTTTCTTGTCTTGGATAACCCACAACGAAGTGGCCACTGTTCCGAGGCGCATCAGTCCAACGTCCAAAGGTAGGAACGCAGGTAAGCAGACGGCGCTTACGGGGAGATATCGCAAGAATATTGTAAAATAATTCTGTTGAGCCATTGCCTGCGATTACATTTTCGGCAGGTAGACACTGGTGCGTCGACGCTCGCCTTATCCTGGAAGAGTGTGTACGACCGAGGTGTACTTGATCAAGCGTCGTAGCGACAACGAAGGTGATGTATTGAAACAAATTGCCAAACAAATCCGCAGGATTTGCGCGCAATAATTGCTTTTCCTGACATCGGAGGCTTTATGTCCTCCTAACAACCCCCAAATAAAAAAAGGCCATTTCACTATTCATTTGGCCTTTTTTCTTGGCCTTTTTTTATTTGGCGGGAGCGACGAGATGCCACACGAACCATTGGTCGTGATTCTCAAGTATGCAGCACCATGAACAAAATCTAAAACTGACCCTTCAAGCTGGCAAGCTAAAACAGGGGGTTTTGTGCATACGGCACTATTCCTCTAAATACGATTTTATCTTCTCGCCCATTCGTTCCAACTGCCCCCAAGCTTGCTCAAAATCAAAAGTGGAAAAATCCTGATCCCGCAGCACTGGACGCAAATTGGTTTCTAACTGCGCTTTAAATGCAGCCTTCCGCTCTGCTGATGTCTGAATTTGCCCATTCCCTGCAACTTGGAACTTTTTCCTTATAAGGGTCAGCCAGCCACTGTCTTTAAGAGGCATATGATCATGGCGCAGGGCATGATCCAAATCATACAGATCTCTGATCGCTGCCTCTTTCCTGGTTAGGGCAGCTCTCACTTTCTCAGCGTAAGCCTCCCCTTTAGAAAGACATGGAACATCAAAAAGTGGAACCAAAGGTGCCTCGGTGTAGGGATCTTGAACGAGTGTTGAAGCAGCCTTGAAAACAGGTTCATGGACTTTTTCACGCTGGCTAATCTCAACCAAAATGGATTCTGTTTTTTCAATCAGCACGGAATCATAAATAACGATTGCATTATACTGCATCGACTTGTTGCTTCCGGCCAGTGGCTTCTCAAGCCGAACCCCATGAACACTGCTGGGAAGCGCTGAAACGATTGCCTTCAACAGCTTTGCATTTTTACTACGCTCACCTCGGGTGGTTTTAGAATCGGTTGAGATAGTAAAATCCAAATCTTCACTCAACCGATAAAACCCAGCATACACCTTATTCAACAGTGTCCCACCTTTGAAAACAAGACCTGTCCGTTCCTTCACCAACTCCCTCAAAACAAGCGAACAATAATAATCCTTCTCAATAAGACGGGCTGAAAATCCAGTTTTACCCTCGATAAATCGAATTGAATCCCTAAATGAATTGCGATCCTGATGAGGCATCAACGTATTAGACATTGAGAATCAACCCCCATTTTGCATTGATTTTACCACGTGCCTTCTGAGTGGGATCAAGCGGGACAAAAGCTCTTTTTTTCTGAATTATTTTCGTGATTCTATCTAAATACTTCTTAGGGCATTTTACCTTTTCCAGAACGTATCCCACACGCTTCATTACAGATACATTCCCAAGCTGAAGCAGAATTTTTATAAATTCATCCATGAATTTCTTATCGTTTGCTTTCTCGCTGAGCCAGCCAAACGACCGAGACAAGGTTCCAAATTTTTCAGCATCATAAATCGCATCGAATATGGCACGTGGAACCGAACTAAACTTTACTACCAATTCACCCTCACGCTCTTTGACCCGAAAACATTGCGTGAATCCCAAGCGGCTTGCGTTCACTTTAATAAAACGGTAGTTCTGCCCTGCAATCCTCTTTAGCCCTGACAGTTTGTCGTTATAAATGTCAAGTTGGTTTGGAATTTGAGTATCCAGTCCATACGAATTGAAAACGGTGAGACCACTGATCTGATAATCCTTAGCCTTCATTGCCTTCATGAGAGTATCGACAACTAAGTACCCCGATGGTGTAAATACTCCTCCTGGCGGGAGCGTTTTGGGGGCTAGATAAAGTCCTCGCATCAGTTTTGCGATGACTCGCTTCTTAGATAGTTGAGCAAGGAGCCTCGCCTCCTGCTGAGTACTTAAACGTAGGGCAGTCACCAAGTCGCCCGTCCTGACAACAGCAATATTCCTGTTCTGCACCCATGATAAAAACTTGACTTCTATTGATCCGTACCGTTCTGACATATGTTCTATTTTACTCTATTGCGGTCAGAAGGCAATAGCCCGAAATACCATAAGCTATTGTTTTCTAGCACAGATCCATTTTAACTAAAAAGCCGATACCTTCATCAAATAAATATATCCCTAATGAATTCTCTCAGGACTCACCTTATTGTGGACAATGTGGAGATGTTTTGTCTGGAAAACCTGCCCAGATATTGGGCATCGACCACCACAATGACTCTCATCAATGGTGCAAAAGCTGAAGTATATTACCAAGGGGGGTAGAGGACGAATCACCCAGACCCTGAAGTAGTGGATTTATGATGCGGGAGCGGAGGGACTCGAACCCTCGACCTCTGCCGTGACAGGGCAGCGTTGTAACCAACTCAACTACGCCCCCGAATTTTGGGTGTTAGATAATGAACTAATCTAGCCTACTTGTGATGTCAATGATGGAAACTTCTTTGGTAGACCTATTATCCCACCACTGGCCATTTTCTCTTGGCGTACTCCTCATCATGAACCTTTTGCATGGCTCCTAAAATATGGTCATAAATATTTTGTAAATTGACCTCTTCACTTAATAAGGGATTGAGCATTCCAACCACATCAATGGCGGGCAAAACCCTAAAAGTCATTTTAGAAGGCATGGGCACAAAGATAGACAAAAACGCCATGGGCGCAATCATCAACGGAAAAAACGTAAATGCACCCGAAACCATGCACCACATAAAAAATAGTGACCGAAAAGTAATGGGCACCCCATGAAGTCGAAACTTCTCTTTTAACCCTAATTTTTCAGCGATTTCTTCGCCTCTGTGCAAAATCACATAGCTCTCATGAGCCCCTACGCTGACAATAGGCACAATCGGGACCTTGGCTTTCAAAGCCAGTCTAATAAACCCCTTGCGTCCATAAAAATCTATTTTCTTTCTATCTTTATAAGGTCTAAAAGACTCTTTTTCTCCTCCCGGGTAGACTAAAAGCGAATAATCACGAGCCAAAGCTTCGTAAGCCAGTTCAGGATCCGCTGGCACGGCTCCAATCCGAGGAGTGAGCCAACGGAACAATGGATTATTCAGAGCAATCCCATGGGCTAAACCCAAAGCTCGTTTCGAGAGTCCATACCTTTTCCACCATGCATGAAATAGCATGAGCACTTCGAATGTGAGCAATCCATTGTGATTGCCAACAAAGAGGGCTTTTCTCTCCGGAATGTTTTCCCAACCCGAAAAATCGCACCTGAAATAATGCTGGTAGAGTCCTTCTAAAAATGGTGAAATTTTTTCTGCAAACTCAGGGTCAACCCTGCCCAGATCCCGAAATAAACGCCTCTTTTGTGGAGCAGTAACAGTGAGCATGACTCGACCCCTCTACGACTTTAGACTCTCTGTGTAATGAATTATGTGCAGCTAGTCAAGCTCTTCGCCAGTGCTCCTGGCCCACTGGCCTGTAATCCGACATTTTAGGTAAGCTTTAATAAAATCATCCAACTCACCATCCAGGGCCCCATCAGCTGCAGGCGTCAAGCAGCCCGTCCGATGGTCTTTGACCATCCTGTAAGGGTGTAAAACATAGGACCTAATTTGGGACCCCCAGGCGATCTCTTTTTTAGATTCTTCGATGACTGCCTGTTTTTTTCGCTCTTCTTCCAGATATCTTTCATACATACGGGAGCGCAAAACCTTCATAGCGAGGTCTCGATTTTTGATCTGTGATCGCTCTTGCTGGCAAGTCACAACAATTCCAGTTTGAAAATGGGTGATTCTCACTGCAGAATCTGTCGTATTGACCCCCTGCCCACCTTTCCCGCCCGAACGGTAAACATCAACTCGAATATCACTGGGCAAGATAGTGACTTCAAAATCCTCATCAGCCTCCGGAGTCACAAACACGCTGGCAAACGAGGTGTGTCTCCTGGCATTGGAGTCAAAGGGAGAAATTCGCACCAAACGATGGACTCCTGCCTCTGATTTTAAGAGCCCATAGGCATAGGATCCAGAAACAGAGAGTGTGGCATTTTTGATGCCCGCTTCCTCGCCCGGAAGAGCATCTATCAATTCTATCTTAAACCCTTTTTTCTCTGCCCAACGCTGATACATGCGCAAAAGCATCTGAGCCCAATCTTGACTCTCTGTCCCCCCCGCTCCAGCATTGATGGTTAAAATGACATTTTTTGAGTCCGCCTCCTCCGAAAGCATTTTGCGAAACTCTGCTTCGTCAAAAAGCTGGGTTAATTTTGAAATGAGCCCACAGACTTCTTGAAATGTTTTTTCGTCTTTTTCTTCCTGCGAAAGTTCGAACAAAGTCTCGGCGTCTTGAAATTGGGTATCTAAGTGATAAAACTCTTTAGTCTGCTGTTCTAAAGCTGCCTTTTCTTTAGATAAAGTGCGTGCTTTTTTATTGTCTTTCCAAAACTCTTCGCCTGCCTCTAGAACGGCAATTTCTTGAATTCGTTTTAATTTTTTAGGTAAGTCAAAGCGAACCTCGTAAAAATTCGAGTTTTGCTTGGATTGAGCTCAGACGTTCTTGGATTTCTTTAGGCGTACCCACAGGTATATAAGATGGAGTCATTTTTAAGAGATACCTGATTTTGAGCGGTCGATCAAGCCCGGAATGCCCCCCAATAGGATTTTTTCCCATTTCCTCATCTCCACGGCATCTTTTTTATTCTTTTCATGCTCGAATCCTAGCAGGTGCAAAATCCCGTGGACCAATAATATTTTGAATTCACTCGAAACCAAGTGCCCGTGCTCTTTAGCTTGCTTTTTGAGTTGGCTCTCACAAATAACGAGCTCCCCTAAAAATCCCTTTTTAAAGATAAAAGGCGGGGCTTGAAAACTCAAAATGTCTGTGACCCCCATTTTATTCAAAAAAAGTTGATTGAGCTTTCTCATTTTAGAAGATGAAATAAGAGAAACTTCCACTTGCCATTTTTTCATTGGCGGCCCCTTTTTAAATAGGTACGGATGGCTTTGAATTCTTTTTAAAGTTTGTTTGGCACAATCTCTGGTGAATTGCATGCGAGCATGTTATCACCTTTTTCGTATGTCCAAGTCAAAAGCAAACCAAAATTCGCTCTTAAATCTCATTAAAACAGTCCAAAAATTGCGCGCCCCAAAAGGCTGCCCATGGGACAGGGCACAGACACACCAAAGCTTAAGGCAATACTTGATCGAAGAGACCTACGAAGTCATTGATGTGCTAGATCAACTGGACTCACAGAAAAAATTAAAAAACAAAACCCTACGCAATGCATTTTTAGAAGAATTAGGGGATTTGCTCATGCAGGTTCTCTTACACGCCGAAATGGCCCAGGAACAAAAAGCCTTTAATATTTTTGAAGTGGCGAAATGCTTAGACGAAAAACTCATCCGAAGGCACCCCCATGTCTTTGGAACCGCGAAAGCGAAAAATGAAGACGAAGCGTTTCAAAACTGGGAAAAACAAAAAGCCAAGGAAAAAAAACCTCAAACCAGCATCTTAGCAGGACTCCCCAAGCACCTCCCCTCTCTCCAAAAGGCTTCTCGGATCATCGAAAAAGTGACAAAGGTAGGATTTCAGTGGAAAGATTTAAAGGGGCCATTAAAAAAGGTGGACGAAGAACTCAGGGAACTCAAAAAAGAACTCCTCACAAAGGCAAACACTTCTCGCATCGAAGCAGAGTTTGGAGATTTGCTCTTTACTCTTTGTAATTTAGCGAGTTTCCTTAAAATAGACCCAGAAGCTGCGCTGAGGGGAACTCTAAAGAAATTCGAAAAACGATTCTCTTTTGTCGAAAAAAAATTAACCGTTCTAGGGAAAAAACCTGAGGACTCCAATCTCAAAGAAATGGATCGGTATTGGAATGAGGCAAAATCTTATGTTGGGTAAAGCGGGGATACTCTCGACTGACAACAGGGATCAATCTCAAAATTACCGAGTTTTTGGATTGACCGGTGGAGTGGCCTCAGGGAAAAGCACGGTGGCTCGTTTTTTTAGGGATCAAGGCTTCAGTGTCATTGACGCAGATGAGTTAACCCATTCTCTTTCTCAGCCTGGAGGCTTAGGCTACGAAGCCATTATCCGTCGCTTTGGAACTTCGGACCGCAACCTGCTTAGAAAAATGGTTTTTAATGACCCTAGAGCCAGACAAGACTTAGAAGCCATCTTACATCCTCTTATCCAAACTGAGAGCTTAAGGCTCATGCAAGAAGAAGCTAAAAAAACTCCAAACCCTACCCTGATCTACGAGGCTGCTTTGATTGTAGAAAAAAACAGAGCCTCTGAGTTCGAAGGTGTAATTGTAGTCGAAGCTCCAAAAGAAATCCGAAAAAAAAGACTGATGACTCGAAATGAGATGGATGAAAAAGCTGCCGATAAAATTTTTGAAGCTCAGACCTCAGACGAAGAACGACGCAAGGTGGCTACTTTTATTTTGGATAACTCAGGGAGCTTAGGAGAATTAGAGAAACAGGTCAAAGGATTGATCCTAAAATTATCAAGCAGCCCACTTTAGGTTAATTCCTTTTTCATAAAACAGGATCTCCCTAATGAAACTCACAAAAACAACGAACAACAACAAAGACCCTTTTTGTCAAGATTATAAAATTCTCTTTCTTTACAATTGCCTAACCAGGACTTACTCTTTTATAAACTATAAGGAGCACTCTTGTGAAAATACTAAAATTACTAACCCCCATCATTGCCACCTCTGTTTTATCGGGCTGTCTTAACGTCTTTAGCCCTATAGATAAACCCAGTGGAGACGCCCAACTCAAATCTGCTGCACGAGCTTGTTTTGATCAGGGCGATCTAGACTGTGCTAAAAACTTTTATGGAAAAATCACGGGCACTTCTGATGCTGAATTTGCCAATGCTGAAATAGCTTTTTCTCAGCTTGAGCAAAATGGAGTCTCGATGGGAACTTTTATAGAAGTTTTAGGAGGGGGACAACTTGATAAAGCTTTGGGATCTATGACTAAAAAATTAAAAGCAAATGCAGGAGTTACTTTAAGACTGGCCTTTTTGGACGCCTATAAAAAAGTGTTCTCCATCTCAGAAAATATAGAATTGAAAGGCCTGGTGAGGTTTGCAACTGCTTTTCCACTCGCTGCTGAAATCTTAGCAGAAAATACAGATGCAGATGGCGTTTTGAGAAAATCAGATCTAGCAAAAACCCCAGCGAGTTGTGCCACCACACAAAACTGTATTATCAATGCCAATTGCAGTCAACCCAGCGGGAAAAAATTGGCGATAGGAAGCCTAAAAAAAATTGTAAAAGCAGAAGACGCCACAGCAGATTATACGGGTGATCCCACATTAGGGATGTTTCAAGGAGCCATGGACGCCATTTTACAGGCTATAGACACGGAACTTCTGGCCACTGGAAAATTTCAGACAGGCACAGGAGACCTTGTAAAGACTTTTAATACGTTTTTTTCCCAGGGCAACCTCTGTTACCGCGCTGTGCTCATCAATAACGGAATCGGAGAATGACCATGATTAAACATGCAATCTACGTTGCCATTGCGTTTTGTCTCGCTGCTTTATTTTTACTCCGTCATTCTTTTGCTTTGGAAAACATCATCCGCCCTTATCAGGGCGTGAGATCGAGCGGCATGGGCGGAGTGAAACTCACGACAGGATTTTATGAAGAAAACTTTTGGGGAAATCCAGCGCGTGCCACTGCAAACCCGGAGAGAAAAATTCAACTCTTTGACTTATCTTTAGAAACTACTTTTACGACAATAAAAAATATCTCTTCGATCATTGGAGGAAGTGGAGGCAGCGACCTTCTCGGCAAACTCTCCTCTGTCACTGGAAAAAACAATCACGTCAGAACACAGATTACTTTTCCTGGAATTTATGTCCCGCTCGAAAAAATGAGCTACGCGCTTGCCATCCAAGTGGCCACACAAGCTGACATCGATATTAGAAAAAGCTATTCTATTGATCCTGGATTTGTAACCGATGTGGGACCTTCGTTTACAGTGGCAAGAAAGTTTTTAGAGGGAGACGAGCTCTCTGTGGGACTGACAGCACACCTCACCTATCGCATTTCCTCCAAAGAAGGTTATTCGTTTGTTGATTTCATCAAAGGAAAATCTCTCAGCCCCACCCAAAATGGCGGCGAGGGTACACAATTAGACTTTGATCTCGGTGGTACCTATCAATTGCCCTGGAAATGGAAAGAGTGGGATTTTGGCACAAGCCTTGCCATCAATAACTTATTGGGTGGGAAATTTAGCAATATCAGTATTCACCCCTTAAATCTTGGTTCACTCCCAACTGCACAACCCAGAACTTTAGGCCTTGGCGTTGTGGCTCACAAAGAAGAAGTCTGGAAATTTTCTAACCTGGTCCTTGCACTTGAATTTACCGACATCGGAAATAACACCAACGGAAGTCTTTGGCGCACCATCCACATCGGGAGTGAAACACACTTTGGAGTCTTAGCTCCACGACTCGGAATCAACCAAGGCTATTTGTGTTTAGGCTTTGGGGTCCAATTTAAAGCCTTTATTATGGATTTTGCGACCTATGGCGAAGAAATGAGCCTCAACGCGGGAGGCCTCGAAGACCGCAGATTTGCTCTTAGGTTTTTATTTCAGATATAAAAATTTATCTTGAAAAATACAACAAGGGAGGAGTTTTTTGCTCCTCCCTTGTTGCTTTAGTTTGAGTTAAAATACTTGGATTTTGCTATCTGGCGGAAGGAGAAAACTCCTCACCCAAAAAACTCCATCAGCAACCACATCTGGTTTTTTAGAATGAATGCTATCTAAAAATACCATGTGCGCTTCTGGGAATCGAGCCCTCATGGCATTGATATTGGCAGGCTCATTTTCAAATCCTGCCACAACCACTCCCAGCTCAGAAATACTCTGAAACGCGTCTTTCTTAAACTGGAGATCATCCATTTCTTTAGTAGGCTTCATCATGAGTTTAGCTTTTACAGAATCTATCGGAAAATGACTGTGCATGAGATTTTGACGAGTCCCGGCTTCCATTCTGGGCACATCTCTGCCTGTCAGATAAACAACGGTGGCCCCGAGTTCAACTAACAGTCCCACATAAGAAGCGCCTCCTCGAGTGGGTTTATCGACTGCGCAGTACTCGTTTGAGAAAAATCGAGTGAGCCAATATTGATTGGCCGCTTTGATGAGGTCAGGATCGATGAGACCCAAACCTCTCAAAGTGTCCTCTAAAACATATTGGACATCTACAAATTTTAGGCTCCGAATTCGATTTGCAGCCACCGGGTCAAGACCTGGTTCCTCTGCAAAATCTTTTAGAATCCTTAGGCTCCTGTCTCTCGTATTGATGAGCGTGTCATCTAAGTCAAAAATCACAACTGGATTTTTTCCCTGTTTGACTTGCTCAACCACACGGTCTTTTACACTACGCAGAGCCTCAGGGGTATAATTGGCTGCCTGAACTGGCAAATGAGCAAACGCAAGCGCGAACACTCCTAATTTAAATCGTCTCATAAGATCTCCTTTTTGGTTATCGGTTTAAATCCCCGTTTGGGCCCAATGGAGACTGCTCGACAAATTAAGAGAAATCTGTATATAACTCCAATACATTATTCGAATACTACTTATTCTTTGGAGATATAACCGTGGAACTCAATCATCTGAAATATTTTTTCGAAGTGGCACGCATGGGAAGTTTTACAAAAGCTTCAAAAGAGCTTCACGTGAGCCAGCCTTCGATTAGTAAAACCATCAAGCTCTTAGAAGATCGGGAGGGATTTAAGTTACTGGATCGAACAAAAAGATCGGTCCAGCTTACCCCCATGGGAAAGCTTTTTTACAAAAAATGTGAAACTGTTTTTCAAGAACTCGAAAATCTCAAAACAGAGGTCGAAATTCAAAAAAAAGGCTGGGTCGGCAATCTCTGTCTTGGAGCTTCTGATAATCTTTGCAATTATGTTTTGCCCTCTCTTTTTAATAAATTTTGCAAACAGTATCCGCAAATCAAAGCCAACTTGATGAGTGCGACCTCAAGAGAGATTAAAAGTGAGCTCCTCACCCGCCATTTAGAACTTGGGATTTTTTACACTCACCCGCGAGAAGTACATTTTGTAGCTCAAAAAATTGGCTTTGTAGAGTTTGTCATTGTTGCTTCTAAAAAAATGAGACTCAATGACCTCAATCAAACTCCACACATTGGATGCGCAGGAGTCGAATATATAAAGTCTTATCCTGTCCTAAAAATGCTCAAATCACTTTCCATCCAACCTACACTTGGATTTGAAGCGAGCTCACAAGAGACGCAAAAACGCCTTGCACAAGAAGGCTTAGGTTATGCTGTGCTTCCACGCTTTATGGTGACCCAAGAAATCAAAAAAGGAACCCTATGGATTTTTCCAACTGAAAAACACATAGGATCTGAGATCTACCTTGTCACCAGGAAAAACCACACCCTCTCTAAACCTGCACAAGTTTTTAGTGAATTTGTAATAAAAAACATCCTATCACACCTCTACGGAGTACCCGCCTATGCCATGCCACCCACCCATGCCAAAGCAGCTTAATATCATTTTTGATTTTGATGGGACTCTGGCAGATACGTTAGAGCTTGCTTTGAAATTTGGGCAGGAAAATCTGGAACGGTTTCATCTCAAGGAAATCTCTAGAGAAGACTTTCGCAATCATTCCTTAAAAGAAGTTCTCAAACTCATTGACTTACGCTGGTACCGCATTCCACGGTATGTCTTAGAACTCAAGAAATACATTCAATCTAACCTAGACCATGTTGTCGTTTTTCCAGGCATTGTCGGTGCAATCACAACTTTAAAAAAACAAAGCTTAAAACTATTTGTGATGAGCTCGAACTCGAGTGAGAATATTATGGGTGTCCTCAAGCGGTTTGACCTAGAGAACTGCTTCGAGACAATTGTGTCTGATTCGAGTCTTTTTGGAAAACACACTGTACTGGAGCGCCTTTTTAAAAAATATAGCCTAGAACAAAAAAGCTCCCTTTATATTGGAGACGAAGTTCGCGATATTGAGGCTTGTAAACGATTTGGAGTTGAAATGATTGCTGTGAGCTGGGGTTGGGACAGTGCTTTGCGCTTACAAAAAACGGGGCATAAAAAAATTGTAAATTCTGTTGAGGAGCTTCTGGCAAACTTCCGTAGGTGAAAAAACCAACTTAATACTGTGATTCGATTGAGAATTATAGTGCTAGCGCACTTCGTAACCTGTCATCAACCTCATCCATTTGCGCAGGTGTCAGTTGTCCTAAAATTTTTTTAAAATTCTTTTTTTCGACTGAAAAAATAGCTCCACTTTGAATAATACTTTCGTTTTTAAGGCGCAATACCAGGTCTTCAAACTGATTCACATTTTTCTTACTTCCATCTGCACGCTTGAGTGATGTGATTTTTAGGACCGTAACATCCAGTAACATTGGGGTGCTATTTCGATGGTCATTGCTGACAATCAGAACAGGCCTCATCTTTTTCAGAGGATCATTGGGCCACTGGGCTGCCCAAATCTCTCCACGTTTCATGACTAAATCAGATCCTCATTGCTAGAGTCATCATCCACAAAAAGTCGATACGAAAGATCTGTGGTCATCAGATTATTTTTGTTTTTTTTGGTTTTCTTTGGGTGGTCTTGTTTAGAAATTGCTTCGCCATAACGGCTGTATTCGATGGCCATCGCCTCTTCCTTTTCTTTTTGGAGCCCTTTCAAAATCAATTGATTGACACGCTCACTCATCTTTTTGGGAGGTGCTTTCAGTAAAACCACTTCAACCTCTGGATCTGGATAAAACGCACGTTTGTGTATTGCCATCTCTCTCTTTTATACCATTAATGGCTACATAAAGTCAACATTAAAACTCCTATTAATAGCGACAATATAGAGATATAAATAGAAAATCAATTCCTATTCAGGAGTTAGGCTCTGCGGCAAAATACCTACCCCAAGAGCGCCGTAAACTCATCCCAGTTGGTTCTTAATTTTCCTTTGAGGCGAAGGACTGCCTGCGTGTGCAGTTGGCTCACTCTAGATTCGGTGACATCCAAAACTCTTCCGATTTCTTTTAGGTTTAAATCTTCGTAATAATAAAGAGATAGCACCAATCGTTGCTTTTCTGGCAGCTCCTTAATCGCTTCTGCTACAAGTTTTTTTACCCAAGCTGTGCTGACCTCATGAAAAGGCGTTGGAGCTCTCGGATTTCCATCATTTAATCCATGCAGTGATCGCTTATCTGCTTTTGAGAAACTTGAGAGATCGTCATAAGAGAGCAACGAAACACTGCGCACTTGATTGAGCAGATCATGAAACTCTTCGTGATTGATTCCAAGCTCTGTACAAACTTCCTCATCGGTTGCTTGCCTGCCCTTTATTTGTTCAATTTTTGAATAACAGCGCTCAAGTTGCTTTGCTTTTTCACGAATTGAGCGTGGCACCCAATCTTGAGCCCGAAGTTCGTCTAAAATAGCTCCTCTGATTCTAAACTCTGCATACGTCTTAAATTTATTGTCACGAGAACAATCATATTTATCAATTGCGTCCATCAAACCAATGACTCCCGAAGAGATAAGATCATCCAACTCAATATTGGCAGGCAGCCTCGCTGCAATTTTTTGCGCAATGTATTTGATGAGAGAAGCGTACTCTACAATGAGCTTGTCTCGAGTGCTATTGACTGGAGTTACATCTTCTTTGACTAAAGCAGCCGTGTGAACTGCATCTTTGGCAAGCTCTTCGGCAATTTCTTTTTGAAGAGCTACTTCCTCAAGTGCTGCTTTTTTAGCTTCTTCCTCTGCAAGAATGGCAGCAGACACTTCTAAGGTGATTTGTTCGTCAGCAGGCTTTATATATTTCTCAAGATGCGCTTCTTTTTTGGGAGGATTTTTTTCGCTCAAAACTTTTTGCGGTGCCGGCCCCTTTTTCTTTTGCCGAGACTTTGATGCTTCGCGGTATTTTTGAATTTCTTGGCTTGTGCTCATATCCCCACCCTCTTCTTAAGTGTAACAAAGATTCATCAAAGATCCATAATCAAAGAAACCACTCTCTCTTTGGTTGCGACTTCTAAGTCATCCGGAATTTTTTGCCCTACTCCAAAATAGACAAAGGGAAGCTTTGTGCCATGATAAATGTTTAACAAACTTCCGTAAAGTGTCGCCTCATCCAGCTTTGTTAGAATAAGGCCACAGGGATTAAAAACCGAAAAATGCTTAAACACATCCAACATTTCTCGATCTCGAGTAGTTCCCGACAAAACAAGCATAGTTTTAAGAGCACCCACTCCTCCTAAAACCCTTTGCAAGTCCTTAAGAGAATCTTGATCTTTTTGGGCATATCCGGGTGTATCTACAAAAATAACATCAAGCCTTCCAAAATCAGAGAGAGATGCTTTAAAGTCCTCCAAAGACGAGGCAGAACGAAACGGAACATTGAGGAGCTTGGCATAAGTTGCAGATTGGTCAAACGAAGTGGGCTTGTTGTAATCGAAATTTAAGATCCCAACTTTTAAATTTTTTTTCAATACATCTCCCACCATTTTTGCAATTGTTGTCGTTTTACCCACTCCTGTTGTTCCAACCAGTGCAAGCAGTCTGGGCGCCTCTGTGCTTTCTTCGAAAAGGTTCAGTGTTTCAAAACTTTCCAATATTTCGGTGGTGAGTTGATCCAAAACATGATTTAAGTTTTTTGATTTCTCCACACCTAACTCAAAACCTACCTTTCGGATAAAATTTAAGGCGAGTCGTTTGTCCACTCCACTGACTACAAGATTTTCAAAACCCTCTAAAAGAGCGGGAGTGGAGAGTGCGGTTTGGGGCAGCAAAGCCTGAGCCCCGGCATCGACCGAATCAATCCTTGGAGTTTTAATTTCTCCGTCGTCCTTAATATCCACATAACGAGTAGTGGTTTTTGGTTTATAGGTCTCATATTTAACGTCGATCTGATCTTTTGTCTGTTTAGCTATTTTTTCTAAATGCTTATCCATAAATTTATCATAGAGATTAGCTTGTTTTTCTGCTTTTAATTTTTGCATTCCTTTTTTTGTAAGATCAGGCAACCGAGCCTCTAGCGTTTTCTTTTTGGTGAGGGAACGCTCGCTCACAGCTGCTGTAATTTCGACCGATTGTTTTGACATCAGTCCAAACCCTCTTTTATGTTGCTTGGTTTGTAAAATAATAGCTTCAGGTCCTAACTCTGTTTTTACTGTATCCAATGCTTCTTGTAATGTAGGAGCTTCGAATTTTTTAACTTGCATAAGATAACCTCACTGTTCCAACAGATTTAATTCCGATATGGGTCGAAATTTCATTATGAGAAAGCACCACAACATTTGGGATAAAGCGATCAATCAAATTTTTAAGATGCATCCGAATGAGAGGTGAACATAAAATTACAGTTTGATTGGACAAACTGGAAAGTTCAGTGGCCTGGCGATTGAGCTCTGCTATAAAACCGCGAATAAATTCGGGATCTATAGAAAGCTGAGGCCCCTGATCCGTTTGTAAAATCCCTGAGGCAAAAGTTTCTTCTATGGTTTTCTCCAAAGTAATCAGTGCAATTTGGCCTTCGGCATTGATGAGTTTCTTTGTAATGTGCCGCCCCAATCCTGCTCTCACATGCTCGGTCAGCACTCCCGGATCTTTTTGGTATGGAGCTATTTCTGCCAGGGACTCTAAAATAGACCGAAGGTCTCGAATGGACACTCCCTCTTTGAGTAGATTTTTCATGACTTTGAGTACTGCTCCTACCGGCAACAGGCCTGGAATTAAATCCTCGACTACTTTTGGGGAAGTTTGTTTAAACGTGTCAAGAAGCGTCTGGAGTTCTTGACGACCTAACAACTCAGACCCATATTGGCGAATCAACTCCGTGAGATGAGTGGCAATCACTGTCGAAAGATCCACCACCGTATATCCTGCATAAGTGGCCTCTTCCTTTTGCTTTGGGGTAATCCAGAGTGCATCCAACCCAAAAACAGGCTCCTTGGCGTCGATCCCAGAAATTTTTTCAGTGACATTGCCTGGATCCATCGCCATCAGATGCCCTACCATCAATGCACCTGTCCCAATCTGGACGCCTTTGAGTAAAATTTGATAGTCTCCAGGTTTTAATTCTAAATTGTCTCTAATCCTAAGCGGTGGCACAATAATTCCAAGATCCAGTGCAAATTGTTTACGGATATTGGTAATTCTTTCTAGCAAGTCACCATTTTGTTCAGAATCTACAATTTTAATCAGTCCATACCCTACTTCTAACTCTAAGATATCAACGGATAAAAGATTTTCTAACTTCTCTGCAGATGGTTTAAGTTTTTCTTGTTGTTCTTTTTGAATTTTATCTTTTTCAATATTTTTCTCTTTCTCCAAAGTCGAATAAGAAATCCAACCCAAAACAAAAGAGAGAAGAAGAAAAGGCAAGTGTGGAAGTCCCGGGATAAAACCTAGAATACCCATCACACACGCTGCCACTCCAATGGCTTTCGGTTGCATAAAAATTTGCCTTGAAAACTCAGAACTATAATTGGTGGCATTGGCTGTTCGAGTGACAATGATACCTGCTGCTGTAGAAATAATTAAAGCTGGAATTTGTGTCACTAGTCCATCTCCCACTGTCAGGAGAGTAAACACTTGTACGGCACTTGTGATATCTAAACCTTTCTGCAAAGTACCAATGATAATACCGCCTACGATATTCACAAAAACGATCATAATACCGGCAATTGCATCTCCACGCACAAACTTCGAAGCCCCGTCCATGGCTCCGTAAAAATCAGCTTCTCGAGCAATTTCTGCTCTTCTTTTACGGGCTTCGTCTTCATTGATAATTCCGGCATTCAAATCCGCGTCAATAGCCATTTGTTTTCCAGGCATTGCATCCAAAGTAAATCGGGCTGCTACCTCTGCCACTCTTCCGGCGCCTTTTGTGATGACAATAAAATTAATAATTACTAAGATCACAAATATAACGATCCCAATGGCATAATTTCCACCGATGACAAATTCACCGAAAGATCGAATGACCTCACCCGCAGCTGCAGAACCTTCCTCAGCCCCCCGAAGTAAAATAATTCGAGTCGTAGCAACATTGAGAGCTAAACGAAACAAGGTTGTGATGAGTAATAGAGACGGAAAAATACTAAAATCAAGCGCTCTTTTCGCATAGACAGAAGTCAGAAGTAAAACTAAGGACGAGGCAATTCCGAAAGAAAGCAGCATGTCAATAATAAATCGAGGAAGTGGAATGATCATGATCGCTAGAATCCCAACAAGTCCTACTGCTAAAAGCAAATCAGAGTTTCTAGCGATTTTTTCAAAAAGCTTTTTCATAATTTCCTATTTTTCAAACGATACACATAGGCCAATACTTCTGCGATCGCTTGATAGAGAGCACGCGGAACCCATTGCCCAACCTTGACACTTCGATAAAGAGTCCGCGCAAGCTGGACATTTTCCACTAGTGGGATCCCAGCCTCAAGAGCGATTTTTTTTATTTTTTCAGCAATAAAATCCGCACCTTTTGCTACAACTTTTGGAGCCTTCATTTTATCTTTTTGATAAGCCAATGCCACAGCAAGGTGCGTTGGGTTAGTGACGACCACATCTGCTTTTTTCACTGCTTGCATCATCCTCTTTCGAGCCAGCTCTTTTTGAATGGATCTAATGCGAGCTTTAATTTGGGGATCACCTTCGCGTTCCTTTAACTCCTGTTTTGCCTCCTGCTTGGTCATTCGGATATTTTTCAAAAACTCCCATTTTTGAAATCCAAAATCGAAGGCAGCAAAAACAATGAGGACTCCCATCAAAGAAAAAAATAAAGCCTTACTGGAGGACCCAAAAGACATTAAAATACCAAGAGGGCCTAAAAAAATAGACTGAGGTGATTTAAACACGTGACTCTTAATAAGGAGGTAAGAAATCCCAAGCAAGGTCAACATTTTAAAAGTCAATCGGACTCCATCCCAGACCTGTCGCATTGAAAAAAACTTTTGAAAACCCTTAAAAGGATTGATTCGATCTGGATCTGGAGTGAGTGGATCCGTCGAAAAAATACTTCCGACTTGAATAAAACTTCCAACAATCCCTAAAACAAATCCAGCTACACACACTGGAAAGGCAGTTGTCAGCAAAACTCTAAGACCCTTAAATAAAATTTCATGAAAAATTTGCCCATGTGCCAGATCAAACTTAGAGCTAAAATCTAATTTAAATACCCCTTGCATAAACTCCGAAATTTCTGCACCCATAGTCTCTGCGTACATAAAAAGCACCATAGCGGTAGATCCCAGTACAAAAAGAGAAGTGACCTCTCTGCTTTGAGAGACGATACCGCGCCTTCGAAATTCTTCGACACGGTACGGAGAAGCTTCCTCAGTCAGCTCATCTCTAGAACGATCTTGGTTCTCAGCCACTTTTTACTCCTATGTTTTCATGGAAATCGCCACACTCTCCATCCAATCTCCCACTCTCTCTAAAATATTTTGAGATGCTAATTGAAACTCTGGAACACTAAACAGTAAAACTAAAAATCCAACCCCAATGCTCACTGAAAAAGAAAGTACTAAAATATTTAATTGAGGCATGGATTTGGCTAAAATTCCAAATACGATATTTACGGAAAATAATGAAATCGCCATTGGAGCAGCCATTTGAACTCCAAATGAAATGATTTCTTTTGTCTGTGAAATAAGTTTTTGTGTCAGCAATGCGGTCACTCCTGCTTGCCCCAACCCAATCATCTCATAACTTTTTAACGCAGCAGTGAGCATCAAATGATGCCCATCCAGAATGAGAAATAGAAGCATCGCAATAGCCAATTGAAACTCAGCAATCACTTGTGTTTGTGTTTCTTGATGAGGATCATATAAACTTGCAGTGGCAAATCCCATAAAGCTCCCGGCTAAGTTTGCTCCAAAGTTTATTCCATCAAATAAAAGTTTCGCCGAATATCCTAGAACAAATCCAAAGAGAGCCTCTGAAAACACAGTCCCCACTAGCCCCATCAGAGAATGTCCCCAAAACAAGGCCTCGCCTGGCCTCACCTGTCCTGTCCGAACAAGGGTAGGATAAAGAGCCAAAGTAATAGCTAAAGAAAATAGGACCTTGGCACTCGTTGGAATAAGGCGATCCCCAAAAAAAGGCAGCACAGCAATGAGAACACTAAACCTCACTAAAACAGCAAAAAAAGTCAAAAACTCTTCTTCATTAAGTTGGAATAAATTCATTGACGAATGAGGTCTCCAGCATTTCCTAACACTTGTGTAGCGTAATTTTGTAAAATTTCGAGCATCCATGGTGCCATCACGACTAGAACCAAAACAACTGCAATCATTTTAGGAATAAAAGTGAGTGTGGCTTCGTTAATTTGTGTAATCGCCTGAAGTAAACTCACCAAAATACCAACCAGCATAGCAGCCAATAAAAGAGGACCCGCTAAAAAAACCGTCGTTTTGATTGCCTCCAAAGCTATTGTCATGACCATTTCTTCAGTCATTACTTTTCCCTCCTATCCAAAACTTTTCACCAGGCTCCCAACGACGAGTTCCCAACCATCCACTAAAACAAATAAAAGTAATTTAAAGGGTAAAGAAATCATCACAGGAGGAAGCATCATCATACCCATCGCCATGAGAACGCTAGCCACCACCATATCTAAAACTAAAAAAGGTAAATAAAGCATAAAACCAATTTGAAATGCAGTTTTCAGCTCGCTCATAACAAAAGAAGGCATTAAAACATAGAGAGGAACATCCTGAGCTATTTTTGGCTTTTCTTCCTTTGACAAAGCCAAAAATAACTCTAAGTCTTTTTCTCTTGTCTGCTTCATCATAAATTCTCTCAACGGAGTTTCGGCCTTTTCATACGCTGTTTTTTGATCTATTTTTTCACTGAGGTAAGGTTCTATCGAATGAGTGGTGATCGCTTTCCAGGTGGGAGCCATGATAAAAAAAGACAGGAAAAGCGCCAGGCCCACTAGAACTTGGTTGGGGGGCATTTGTTGAGTCCCCAAAGCTTGTCTGAGAAAACTCAATACAACTATGATCCGAGTAAACGAGGTCATCATCATCAGGATGGCGGGCGCCAATGACAACACAGTGAGCATCATGATGACTCTTAAAACAGAGACCACATCGCTCGGTTTTTGAGTATTCTGAAATGAAAGGCTAAGCGAAGGCAGAGTTAAACCAGAAGTTCCAGGGGTATAAGATCCTGGTCCTTGCGAATCCGCAAAAGCAAAAAAACTCCAAAGAATTCCAAATGCTAAAAAAATAATAGAAAGTTGTACTCGCTTCATAGTGGCTTTAGACCCTCAACCTTACTTTTTACTTGTGAACGAATGCTAGGTTTTGAACTCTCCGATCGAAGCATTTCGAAAAATACAGGCGGTTCTGCAGCCACTGTGCCACTCGCTCCAGCGAAATCCATTTCAGAAGATTCTCCATCTCCAAGCTGGGTAATCAGATTGATCGAATCCTGAGAAACACCTAAAACCAACAATTTGCCAGAAATTTTTACAACCATAATACTTTTTTGAGGCCCCAAATAGTGATGAGAAACGACTTCAATCATTTTTTCTTTATTCCCAAAATTCAGTCCTGATATTTTTTTAAAGATCTGACCTACTCCATAAACACCTGATTTATTTCTTTTTTTAAATAAAAACCGTAGCCCGCAAGCCAAAACTCCAAGCAATAACAAAACCCCCATCAAGAGCGAAAAAGATCGCATGGGTTTATAAAAAGAATAGGGCTTTTTAGTTGTTTCCCTTCGAACAGTAGGACTTTGAACTTGAATTTGCGGTATTAGTGCTTGAGTTTTTTTTAATACATTTTCAATGAGAACCTTTTCTTCGGGTGATTCTTTTTCTTGGCGTTGGGCCGATGCCGCACTCACCAACACATCTTTTTGACTGTCCCTTAAACTTAACGTTAATACTTTTCCGCTGGGATTGATTTCAAATTGATCCTGAAATTTTTTAGCATCTCCCTTTATATTGAGACGGCACCGCACGAGGCCCGTATTGTATTGATAGGCAAAAATCTTTTTTAAAACTGCCCCCGGGATATGTAAAATCTTCGCTGGATAAATCGAGACATCACTCAGACTGAGCTGAATAATGTCTTTAAAAAATTCGGTGCTCAATTGTTTTTTAGAGATGACCTGATCAAAACTCAATTCGACTTGAGAACCATTCTTAATTTGAATTTTTACTAAATTAGTGACTGCAAAAACAGGAGCTGGGATCACCAGACAGATACTCAGAACTCCAAAAAAAATTTTAATCTGTAAAAGTCTCATTTTTGAATCACCTATTTGAGTTGCTCAATTCTTTCCACTGGAGATAAAATATCGGTAAGCCGAATGCCAAATTTTTCATTGACAACAACGACTTCCCCCCTTGCTATCAACTTATCATTGACTAAAACCTCGAGAGGTTCCCCCGCAAACTTTGAAAGCTCAACGACAGCACCCTGGGCAAGCTGTAATACGTCTCGAATGGACATCTTCGAGCGGCCGAGCTCCACTGTCACTTTGAGTGGGATATCTAAAATAAAATCTAAGGAGTGAAAGGGAACATTGTTTGATTTTGTTTCCGCTGGAGCCCCTGCTGCAGCAGAGGACGAGGGGGCTTGTGCAACTGCAGCCCCTAATGCTGCCGCTAAATCAGCAGGATTTGGAGCACTGGTTTGCGCCTGGGGTTGTACGGTTTCTGTTCCTGTTCCTGTTTCTGTTCCTGTCTCTGTCATAATATTATTCCTCCTCTGTGACCCGTGTCACCTGAACTGCTCTATTTCCTCTGGACGTCCCTAATAGACATTTGAATTTCGGAACTCCCTCGATTAAGACATCCAGTTCTCCGTCCGCATTTTGTGAAAGCGGAATGATATCTCCAATGTTTAAATTCACAAGGTCACCCACCGTAATCGTGGCCCCACCTAAATTCACCACCACATTGGCATCTGTATTTCGAAGATGCTCTTCCATCTTATGGGTCCACTCTTTATCTGTTCGATCACTTTCTGTCTGAAACGAAGCATTGAGTTTATTTTTGATAGGTTCAATCGTCGAGTAAGGAATCACTAACACCACTGTGCCTGTCGCATTTTCTAACTCAATTTCGAAGGTAGTAGAAATAATGACTTCAGAAGGAGGCACCACTCCGACAAATTGTGGATTGACCTCCGTCCGTAAAAATGAAATTTCAGTTTTATGAATAGGGGCCCAAGCTTCTTCCAAATCTTTGATAGCTAGATCCATCACTTTTTTCATGATAGAAATTTCGATCCGTGTAAATTCTTTTCCCTCAATCTTAGTGTAAGGCCGATCTGTGCCTCCAAAATAACTATCCACAAGCGCGTAGGTAAGCTTGGATTCGAATACTAAAAGAGCAGGACCCCTCAGTGCCTCAAACCGCATGATGCACATGCAACTAGGGATAGGGAGGGTGTTGACAAACTCACCAAACTTTAGAAGGTCCGTAGAAATAATGCTGATGGAAGCTATCTTTCGAAGGCTATTAGAAAGAGACATTCGGTAAAGCCGAATAAATCTTTCGTAAATAATATCGAGAGTAGGCATTCGACCACGAATCACGCGGTCTTGATTTGTTAAATCATAGGCTGTGATTTCAGACTCTGGAATAGCAGTCAGAGAACCCCACCCTGAGCCCTCAGCCGCTCCACCCGTGCCTGCGCCTTGCGCATTTACATCAATATTGCCGTCGGCAACAGCATTGAGAAGAGCATCGACTTCTGACTGTGTAAGAACTTGATTCATACCGCCATCCTAGCAGTTCTAGTTATTTTACCTATCCACTCACCGCAAAATTAGTAAAGTAAACTCCTTTTACTTTACCCGTAACCAAAAAATCATTGACTGCTTTTTTAATTTCATCCTTCAAATAATCTCTTCCTTCGGCAGTTGCTAAATCCGAAGGCTTTTTACTATTAAATAGATCAATCACTGTATTTCTAACCTGTGGCATTTTTTGACTGAGTTCACTTTCCGTATCATCATTGGGAACTTCGATTGAGATATTGACTCGTGCAAATTTAGGATTGACTGTTCCAACAGTTGCTAAATTAATGGTGAACTGATCCAGAGTGACCATTTTTCCAAACTCTGAGGTTTTTTTTTCTCCTGCCTTTTCTCCTTCGCCATGGCCACTGGCTTCGCCACCTTCGTGATGCTCTACTGCAATGTCTTGCACATTGGGAGTACTTTTATTTTTAAGATGAGAAACGACAAGCATGCCGATCATTCCCACAGTGGCCACTGTGTTCGAAATCATCAAAATCATCTGCAATTTATTTCCACCGCTTGGGGACGAGGCAACTTGCGCAGGTGGAGTTTCTGTTTTTTCTTCGGCCGCCATAAATGGATAGAGCCTCCCTTGCTCTAAACTAGAACCTCACCTTTAAGTGTGCACTGTTTAGAGCAAGGGGGCAAGTACCCGTACTTATTTTTTTATGTCAAGGAGATGACTTTATTGCCTCTTCATATTTAGTACTTCGTGCATCATTTCATCTGCAACAGTGATCACCTTACTATTGGCCTGAAAGTTTCTCTGTGCTGTCATTAAATTGATGAACTCATTTGCAATATCAGTAGTAGAAGATTCAATTGTTTTAGACGAAACACTCCCTCTTCCCCCTGCTTGTGGAGCTCCAAGAGTTGCCTGGCCAGATAACCGGCTCTCTCGATAGCGGTTTTGACCCGCTTTGAAAAGCCCTTCTGGATTCTCAAATTTACCAATAGAAATTTGAGCTAAATTGACGTTTTGACCATTGCTATAAATCGCCGTCAACATTCCGTCATTATTAAAGCTCAGTCCAGCCAAAGTCCCTGCCGAATATCCGTCCTGGAGCGCTTTGTATATTTCCGAATTGGTTCCATACTGAGTGACCTGAGTGCCTGTGCCGCCTTTTTCTTTTTCATCCCCAAACTGAAAAACGATGTTTTGGTTAGGAAGTGCGCCTTTATTAAAATTAAACTCAGACTTATCCACCGTTTGGTTTTGAAGCCTTCCATCGGTATCAAACGTCAAAGTTCCAGTGGCCTGCTCAACCAGTCCATCTTTCTTGCCGTCAGCAACTTCGTCGCCTTTGGCCATCGCCTTCCAAACCCACTTGCCATTCTCCACCTTATTAAAATACAAAGTCACCACATGGGCAGTTCCGGCACTGTCGTAAACCGTTACGCCTGTAGCATAATGCGAAGTGAGCTCTGGACTTTCAGGATTGAACTGGAGCGAGTTTTCAGCTCTTAAGTCTAAATTCATGAAAAGATCTACCTTCTTAGTTCTTCGGGCGTCAATCACTGTGCGATCCACAGAAATATCCCCTAACTTAGAAGTGACCTTCCCATCTTCGTCTGTTCTAAAACCCTGAACACGAAAATCATCGGCATTGATCAATTTTCCTTCTTTATCAAAATGGAAAGACCCGTTTCGGGTAAAGCTTTGTCCATCCACACCCTTTAAAACAAAAAATCCATCTCCCGTAATCGCCAAATCAGTTGCTGACTCCGTTTGGTTAATCGATCCTTGAGAAAAGATAGGATTTACGGCCATAAGCCTTGTTCCACGGCCAATTTGATTTCCCCCCAAAAGTCCCTTCAGTGATTTTGCAATCACATCTGAGAACTCGGGGCGGCTGACTTTAAAACCAACGGTATTTGCGTTAGCAATATTGTCACCGTAAATAGACAAGGCTTCGCCCTGAGCCTGAAGCCCAGAGATCCCTGTATACATACTGGATAATATACCCATAGTGGACGCCCTCCTTAGCGCCATTTATTATTCAAAGCACTCACTCCTCAATCAATCAGAGTGAGCCAAAGGGCCTCCCAAAATGGGTCCAGCCCAAACTTATTTACAACCGTGATGGCCCCGCCTTTACACAGTGATGGCCCCGCCTTTACACCATGATGGCTCCATCAATGTTGGTAAAAACATTTCCATTCAATGAATTTCGATCCATGGCTGTCACCACCGTTCGATTTTTTACATTTACAATGAAAGCTGCATCACCTGTTAAAACCAAAGTATCCTCTACTCCTTTTTGCGAAGCCTTGTCGACGGCTGCGTTAATTTTTGACATCAGAGCTTGATCCATCGGGATTTTTCGATCTTGCAATCGCTGAAAAGCATGAGCAGAAAATTTTAAGGGAACTTTGATTTGATCCAAATCAAGGCTCGGTTCAGTATACTCAAGATTTTTTTCGAATATTTTATGAAACTCTCCCTGCGAACCCTCTGTTTTATTGGGCTGACGTTCACTCCGCTCAACACCAGATTGGGAAGGCAGAGAAGTCACATTTGGATAAAGTAAAATATCATTTCTCAAGTTCATCTCCTCCTGTTGGGGTTGAGTCGCTGAGTCCATTTGGAAATCCCATGGGTTCACGGGGGGTGGGCTCTCGATCTAAATTCTGAGAACCCACACCTCTTTGAAAGGTAAATAAATTTTTCTTCGCATCTACACTTTGCTTTGGAACTTCTTGCGCTAATTCTGGAGTTTTTTTCTGATGTTCTTGGGTTTCGTTTTCAGTTTCAATCTTAACAATATTCCGCAGTGTGACTTTATCTGGCTTATTGAAATCGCCAACTAAAAATACGGGCTCAGATCCCTCAAAACTAATTCCAATGACTTTTGATTTGGTGGTTGGATTTGTGGAAATTGAAACCCCTTTTTCGTCTTTAGCTTCGATGCGGAATAGATAATTTCCAGATTTCGCTGGCAAAGAACTCGTCTTTAATCCATCCCAGTTAAAACTATTTTGTCCGATCTTTTGTGGGCCAATATTTTTCTCTAAAATACTCTCACCACTTTCAGACAAAATGTGGATATCCACACTGGCTGCATCTTTTGGCAGCTGAAAACTCAAACCATCGCTCATACCCTCAGTGTGAGGAAATCGATCTCGATCAATAGTGATCGATTTCCCAATAAGATTGGTCATCGCCAATCGCTCCAAGGGGTTGGACTGGGAGTTCATTTTTCCAAGAGTAGAATTAATATTTTGGAGTTGCTCGACTGAGGCATACTGCGCCAATTCACTTGCAAATTGCTCAGCCTTGAACGGCTGAGTGGGATCTTGGTTTTTCAACTGTGTAATCATAATGCGCAAAAAATCATCTTTCCCTAAAGTTTTTTTAATTTCGCGTGGCTTCTCAGCCTTGCCGCCATATTTGTTTTGTACCTGACTCCAAGTCTCTCCATACTTTGGAGCGGTCTCAGCTTCTTTTAGGTCTTTTTGGGTATTCAGGTAACTATTGTCTCCTTGGATTGTAGAGGGACTGAGGTTGGGTGGATTTGAACTTGGGCTCTGAACTTTTCCTAGCATTACTGTTTTTCCCCTCTTCTATCTATTTTGTTATCCATTTAGGCCATCACATCTATGTGACCGTTTCCCTGTGCATTAGCATAGGGGTTTGGGTCCTTTTTGAATGTCGAAAGTCCTCTAGAACTATAGTCTGGATCACCTGATTCGTAGTACTGTGACTCCCTTTCACGCCTTTGTTCACGCGTGTTATTCAAATTTTGATAGGAATTTGGATTCCAACCAAAGTTTGAATTTTGTCCAAAATCTTCTTGTGCATCTTTAGAACGAGCTGTCGCAAAAGAACTCAAGCCCAAATCAACTTTTGCCAAATTGAGGTGGTGTTCCGCTAAACTCTCTTTGAGGTAACCCAAACTTTCTTCTAAGATTCTTCTAGCGCCCTCATCAGAAGCTCTGACTTTTAATAAAACATTTCGCCCTCTCGTCCCCACTATAAGTTGGAGCTCTCCTAGGTTTTCAGGTTTGAGTCTGACCCTAATTTCTCCATTGCCTCCACTGAGTGTCATTCGATTTATTTCTTGGCTCAGTCCCAATAAAGTTTCTGTGGTCAATCGATCTCTGGACATTGCACCTGGAACCACGCGCCCAGTCATCAGAGAGGGCGGGGACGCCACGGGCACCTGTTTTTCTAGGGATGCTTGTGGTTCAAAATTTCTCAAATCCTGAGGTGCTCTTAATTTGAGGACACTGTCCTCATTAAAAACTTCGTGAATGGGCTGGTTATTTTCTATCCCTTTATAACCCAAGGCATAGCCTGGGCTCAAAGTCTTGGGGCTCAAAGTTTTGGGTGTCATTTCTTCCTGTGAAATCATTTTGCTTGGCTCTGCTCTTGCGAGCCTTGATTTTATTTTTGAAGGATCTCTATTTTTGAGAGTGTTGACATAATCTGTTCCGGAAAAATAATAATCACTAGCCAACGGACCGGAGGCCGTCGGCACCAAAGGTGCTAAAGGCACAGATTGCAAGAAATTTTGATTTTCTGTTCCAGATTCATTGGACTTTAAAACTTCTAAATTTCCCCTTACTTTTTCTAAATCCCCCTGAAGGCTTGCCAAAATCCCTGTCACAGACTCCTCTGGCAACGAATACGAATGAATATGTCCCGGTCCAAAATTTTCTATCTTTTGAGTCGGAAAAAGGGGCCGATCTTGAATTGCATTTAATTTAGGAGAAAAAAGAGGCTTCACTTCTGAGGGAGCTCCCTCCTCTCCTTGAAAAACCCACTCTTTACTCCAGGGTTTAAGTCCTACAAAATTTGGGTTTTTATTTACACTGAGCTCCATTTGCTGAACCATAGGAGTGATGTCGGAGGTGATACCAGTGTTACTCGTATTATTTTCAGCTGACCTCAAAATTTTAGGGGAAGCGGTAGAATTATTTTTTTGGCTTGTTTCATCAAGTGATGTTTTCAAAAGAAATTGATTTTCGTCAGTATTATTTATTTTCTTATTTGTATATATTTTCTCTTTGAAGTCTTTTACTTTTTCACTTTGATCACGAGGATCTTGCAAAATTTGAACATCTTGTCCAACCAGCATTAAATCAAAATTATCGTCACCTTCGAGCCCTTGAGCTTTAGATTTTTTTAAGCTCTGTAACTTCAAAATTTCCGGATTTACTTGCGGGTTGATTGGGCTAAGACTGTCGGTCATTTTTTTCCTCAACTCCTTTCTTTGCTCTTGATTTTACGATTCCAGCCATAAGCTCAGTTAATTTTGAAGATTGTTCAGGCTCCATAATATTTAAAATTTTGGCCAGCTTTTGTGTGCTGATTCTATTAATTGCAGCAACCGCTAAAGACTCATCTACAAATTGTAAAATTTTGGAGGCTGCTTTGGGATTCATAGTTTCTAAAGTTTCGACTATTTTAGCAATCTTGGCTTCATTTCCCTTTTGACTTAAGCTCTGGATACTTTCTATTTCATCTTTGAGTGCTCTCATTTTTTTAAATTCTTCTTCAAAAGTAAGCTTAGCGGCTTTGAGCTCCATATCTTTATTGGCCAGCTCTTTTTCTTTTTGTGCAATATCTCTTTCCTTTTTCTTAACATCTGCCAAAGCAGTTGGATCCACAAGGCAAAGGCTGCTCTCAGAATCTTCTTCCATCACTTCATTTGTAGCACTGCCTGCTTCTTTCATTCTAAGCACAAAGCAAAGGATAAAAGTGACACTCAATACCAAAAATAGTCTGCCTTTGTTCATAGTTCTTCCTGCCTCAATCTAAAACGTGTGGTATAAATCTCGTCTTCTCCTTTATTTTCAAGCTTATTTTTTCGTTTCTTATATTCTTGATATTCTTTTTCTCTCAAAGTCTCCATCACGCGGGTTTGGCGCCTGGCTTGGAGATAGCTAGAAATGACTTTTTCTAGAGCACGAGAAGCTTTGGCAATCGCTTGGTCTGATTGCATCATTCTTTGTTTTGTTCCAGCAATAAACTGATTGAGAACCTCATAGGGTGTAGGACTCACTATTTCTTGGTTCAATTTCTCCCTCTTGAGTAAAGACGATTCTAGAACCGATAAAAGACCTTCTTTTTTGTTTTTTTCGTGTTGAAGTTTTTGCTGAGCCAATGCCAATTCTCTCAAAGCTTGTTGTTCTTTTATTTTTCTGACTGATTCTACGGATTGAAATTTAAACTTAAACTTCTTCATTCTTTAACTATTTTCTATTAGATAGATCCTAAAAAAAAGACTGAATGTTTTTCCCGTAGGAAAAGATGGACTAGGAGGATTTTGACTAGTACTTGCACCCATCCCTATTAAACTTTAGAGAGGCATGTTTAGGACCCACTTCTGGCTAGAAACCTTTCGGGTTCAGGCGTATTTTTAGGCTCCTGCACCAGAAAGGCTCATATTCTCTGATTGATTGACCTTTCCATTTTTTCTGGTCCGAAAACTCTTTCGGCTTCAAGCAAGTTGTGAGCTTTAAACCTCACACGCAAGTTTTCTGGGATGCTTTTCCCTCCTAGAGCTACTGGCATAATGTGATCCAGTTCG
>CAZBEI010000023.1:0-8555 GCA_964490895.1 uncultured Bdellovibrio sp.
ATAAATTTCAAAATATTTATTAAGTTCTCACACGGACTGCCGATCAGTTTCTTGTGAGGTAGCTAGAGACACAGGTTAGAAGGGCTACCAACCCATAAGGCCAATGATTGGCCGGATGATTTTTTACCTTCATGGAGGAAGGGTATGGGATTACGAATCAATACAAACGTCCCCTCACTGATCGCGCAAAGAAACATTCGCAGCACGCGCGGCTCACTCGATCGAACCCTAGAAAGACTCTCTTCTGGCTCCCGCATCAATCACGCTGGTGACGACGCTGCGGGACTCGCGATCTCTGAAAGCTTAAGAGCCCAACTCCGCGGAATTTCGCAGGCTGAGCGAAACTCACAAGACGGAATTTCTGTGGTTCAAGTCGCAGAAGGCGCCCTTGGAGAAGTTTCCAATATCCTCATCCGAATGCGAGAACTGGGCGTCCAAGCTGCCTCAGATACTATCGGACAAACGGAGAGAGGTTTTCTCAATACAGAATTTCAACAACTTTTAGAAGAAATTGATCGAATTTCCAATAGCACAGAATACAATGGCGTTTCTTTACTCAATGGAACAGGTTCTGCGTTCGAAGTTCAAATTGGAACAGGCAATAATCCCAGCATTGATCGAGTCAAACTTTTTGACTCAAGCGCCACTGACATCAATGTCATTTCTCTAGGAATTAATTTAGCCTCGGTTGCAGACAAAATAGGAGCTCAAAATAGTTTATCTGGCATTGATCACGCCATTGGGTCTGTGACAAAAATTAGATCTGAGTTTGGGGCCATGCAAAATAGGCTTCAGTCTGTCATCAATAATATCATGATTAGCAAAGAAAACATTGCCTCTGCCAACAGTCGAATCCGAGATGCGGACCTAGCAGAAGAGACAACTGAACTCACAAAAAATCAAATTTTAATGCAGTCTGGTGTGGCAGTTTTAAGTCACGCCAACACCACAGCAAAAACGGCTCTAGGATTACTAGGGCAACAAGGAGGTTAGTGGATGAGGAATTAAAAAAAGTTTTACCAAAAGCAAAGGCCAATGCCTGAAGCTTGTTTCCTGGAAAATACTGAGGGGCGCTCTGGAGAGCTCCCCTCAGGAAATACTGCTCATTAGCTTTTGGTGCTTACTGCACAACCAGTAAGTAAAAAGATTGTCAGTCTCTCTTGAGGTGGTCTCAAGGGAAGAGTTGGCATGGCTCGGACCGTGTTCCTGGGAGGGAAACTAGGCACGCACTGTCTGAGTAGAAATAACTGCACATCTCCTTGTAACCCCATAGAAAGGGATGTGCTCGATTTTAGCATGGATGCTAACTGCATTTAGGGATAAGTGCAGACTTTCATGGAGGAGGGAATTTTTATGACGGGAGGATAGACCTATGGGATTACGTATAGCGACCAACACCACTGCGCTTAATGCGCAGCGGCAAATGTCAGTTACTAGGATGAACCTAGACAAGACCTTGGAAAGACTTGCAAGCGGCAGTCGCATCAATCACGCAGGTGATGATGCTGCAGGGCTTGCGATCTCGGAAAATCTCCGAGCCCAAATCCGAGGACTTAAACAAGCGAAACGAAATGCAATGGATGGCGTTTCGCTCATACAAGTTTCTGAAGGCGGTTTGAACGAAATTTCAAACATGCTCATTAGGCTCAGAGAACTTGCGATCCAAGCAGCCTCGGATACGATTGGAGATACGGAAAGGCAGTTTGCTGACCGCGAATTTCAATCTCTCAAACAAGAAATAGACCGAATTGCCAATGTCACTCAATTCAACGGAAATCCACTTCTAAACGGAAAAGCTGGGATTTTCGAAATCCAAGTGGGAACACATAACAATCCCATATTGGATCGAGTTGTTTACAACGGTGAAAGATCCGACGCATCCCTGGATGCTCTTAAGCTCGGTGGAGAATCTGTGGCCACAAAACAAGGATCACAATTGTCGTTATCCGTCATTGATGATTCTTTGATTCGTGTCAACAGTATTCGTTCTGACTTAGGTGCACTCCAAAACCGGTTGCAATCCACGATTAACAACTTAGCCATCAGCGACGAAAATCTTGCTTCTGCAAATAGCCGCATTCGAGATACCGATGTCGCAGAAGAAATTTCAGAGATGACTAAACAGAATATCTTAATGCAATCTGGGATCGCAGTGTTGAGTCAAGCCAATAGCACCAATGCACATGCACTGAAATTGTTAGGTTAAGAAGGCAAGCCGACAACTGAGGTCAGCTCGCTCTCCGGGCCTCCCGTTTTAGGGAAACTAGGGTATGAATTAGAGGAGGAGTTTTTGAAATGAATTGAGTGTATAAAAGTCTGGTCTCTTGCCTGATTTTTATGGAGATCAGTACATAAAAAGTTTCTATAAAGTTTGTGTGCACACGAGTAACCCTCGTGTGTGTACTAAGAACGCACTTTTGCTCTCACTAACCCTAAGAGCAAGACGTGTATAACCAAATCGAGCAGGAGGCTTGCCGTCTCTAGGGATAGGGACGTGATTTCAAGAACGAAATATTCTGAAAGGAGGCAATATGGGGTTACGTATAACGACCAATACCACTGCGCTCAATGCGCTACGGCAGATGTCCATGACTCGGCTCACCTTGGATAAGACCTTGGAGAGACTCGCAAGCGGCAGCCGCATCAACCACGCGGGGGATGATGCTGCAGGACTTGCGATCTCGGAAAATCTCCGAGCTCAAATCCGAGGACTGAAGCAAGCCAAACGAAATGCATCAGATGGCATTTCTCTCATTCAAGTGTCAGAAGGGGGTCTCAACGAAGTTGGGAACATTTTGATTCGACTGAGAGAACTTGCGATCCAAGCAGCTTCGGATACGATTGGAGACACAGAAAGGCAGTTTACTGACCGTGAGTTCCAATCTCTCAAGCAAGAAGTCGATCGAATTGCAAACGTGACTGAATTTAATGGAAATCCGCTCCTGAACGGAAAAGCTGGGATTTTCGAAATTCAAGTCGGCACACACAACAATCCCATTTTGGATCGTGTGGTGTACAATGCAGAACGATCGGATGCATCTCTAGACTCACTCAAACTAGGGGGCGAATCCGTTGCCACTAAGCAAGGTGCGCAGCTCAGTCTGGCT
Organism: uncultured Bdellovibrio sp.; assembly: GCA_964490895.1. Classification (GTDB taxonomy): domain Bacteria; phylum Bdellovibrionota; class UBA1018; order UBA1018; family UBA1018; genus JACRAO01. The sequence goes on from CAZBEI010000023.1 coordinate 3,108, forward strand.
GTCATTGACGATGCGCTTGTTCGCGTCAATAGCATCCGTGCTGACTTGGGCGCTCTGCAAAACCGCTTGCAATCCACGATCAACAACCAAGCCATTAGCGAAGAGATGCTCTCTTCTGCCAATAGCCGAATTCGAGATACGGATGTGGCAGAGGAAGTCTCAGAACTCACGAAACACAACATCTTGATGCAATCTGGCATTGCAGTCTTGAGTCATGCGAACAACACAAGTGCTTCTGCACTTAAACTCATCGGGGGTTCGAGCTGATAAAATTTTAACTTAAAATAAAGAGGAGGTATTCTATGTAAAAAAATAAAAGCCACTTTTTTAGAGTAGGCATATAATGTCTAAGGTGGCATACACAAAATCAGTTCTCATTGTAGGTGGAAGTGGATTTATTGGAACTCACTTAGCGTTAAAGCTAAGAGAAACCTTCAAAGTCTTTGCCACTTATAATACGAGGCCCATTGGTATTCCTGGTGTGAGTTACTTTCCCATGAATATTTCTAATCAAAATTGGGTCAAGAGAATTGTCTATACCGCTCAACCCGACGTCATTATTTATGCTGCGGGAAGCAATAACTTTGAGGTGGCTGAGGCAGAGCCCAGGCAGGCCGAACGCATTCACACGGGGGGGCCTGCTTCGATCTCTAATGCTTCGGAGCTTTTTCAATCGAAGTTTATTTATCTTTCGAATTGTTATTTGTTTGATGGTCACAAAGGAAATTATAAAGAGACAGACACTGTTTTACCCTTCACTGCTATCGGAAAAGCTAAACTAGGTGGAGAAAATTATATCCGAGGTCGATCTCTAAATTACATCATTGTGCGCTCGAGTCCAGTATTTGGCAGAGGCAACGGAAAAAAACTCTCGTTTTTAGACCATCTCAGAATGAAACTCGATCGAAGAGAGCGTATTGAGTTTTCAGGACACCAAATTCACTCCTATACTGATATCTACAGCCTCGTAGATCTTTTAGCAAAACTCGTGGATAGCGGACCTAAGAATAAAACTTTTCATTTTGGGGGGCTCACAAAACTGACTGACTTCGAATTTGCTCAAACTTTTGCAAAACGTTTTAATTATCCCCTAGAACTCATCCTCAAAAGCCAAGCGAGAGATGGGAAAAAATCAACCGAAATGACTTCTCATGATTTTTCTTTAAATTCGACTTCTGTTGCAGAGGCCTTAAGGATTAAGCCCCTTGTCTTGGAGGAAAGTTTTAATCTGTTCGAGAAGCATCTCATGGCTAAGCTTTGATCGCTTGAGATCGCGGCTCACCCGAGTAAACTCAGCAAAATAAAATTTTGCCACCTGTTCTGCAGAAACATTTTCTCCTTGAAAGGTCCAAGTGATATCCCTAAAGGGACCCACTTGGGCCAAAAGTTCTTGCGAACCTGGAATCGCGGTTTGAGTAGGACTCATATTTTGTCCATCGATGGCAAGCCCACCCCGAACGTGTTGCGCAAAACCTATCTGAATGACCCCATGCGCAGTGTTTGCAATGACGAGCTTCATTTGATTTCTAAAAATCATGAAATCACTCGGCGTCTGAGCCACACTGTAGACTTTAATTTCTTGGAATCGTACACTCGATTCAGAATAACCATTTAAAATTCGGGCAAATTCCGTAAAATTCTCCCTGAGTTCCATCAAAAAATCCACGGTGCTCTCTTCGACCAGTTGCTGTGGGTCAAAGCTGTGCCCTAGTTGTAAAATCTTTTCCGCCTCTGAATTCATTTCCGATCTTGCCAACTCGTGGATCCATCCCTGCTGGGATGGCAATGTGTCCTTAAATCGCGCCATAAAACCTACCCCCACCGCTTAGTTTAACGCATGAGCTGGAGGTGTCAACCCATGGTGCGGAAGCACTATATTAATACAACTTGAGATAGATTTCTCTTGAGAAACGATTGCTCTTTAAAGATACTTTACTTTAATGCAGACCCAATCTCATGGAATGACCCACCCAGGCTTGAAAAGGCTCACCAACGAAGATCATTATAAAATCAACGAAAAGCTTCGACTTTATATCGTATGCGACGGAGTGGGTGGACATGACTCCGGGCATATCGCAAGTGAAGTAGCGGTGCGCACGATCGAAGATTTTGTCACTTCAAAAAAACAGATTTTGGAAATTTATAATGCCAAGCCCTCCTCGGAGGGGAGAAAAAAAATCTCAAACCTTTTAGAACAAGCCGTTCAGATGGCGAATACAAAAATTTATGAACTCACTGAAAACGACACTTTGAATAAAAAAATGTGTACCACGGCTGTAGCTCTGCTTGCCACCACCGACTATGCTTTTATTGCACACGTGGGCGACACCAGAGCTTATCTCATACGAGGAAACAAAGCCCACCAACTGACCGAAGACCACAATGTTGCAATGCAGATGAAAAAACAGGGTGTCCTCAATCATCCCAATGGAAATGCACTCACGCGTGCGGTGGGAATCCAAAACTATGTCCAAGTGGATCTCTTCGAAATGGAGCTCGTCAATGGAGATCAATTTATCTTGTGCACGGATGGATTGACAGACAATGTGCCTTCGCAAGAGTTTCTAAAATACCTAGACCCAGCTCATCTTTCGGAAACTCCAAAAAAATTGATTGACCTTTCGAACGCTCGAGGAGGACATGACAACAGCACGGCCATTGTTTTGAAAGTGGAGACCCAAGAAATGGGCACTCAGGCCTTAGATGCGCTCAAGAAAACTCAACTCTTCGGGAAAGTCCCCCTCTTTCGCTTCCTAGCCTATCCAGAAATCATTAAAATATTAAACCTTGTAACAATAGAATCTTATCCCACCGACACGGTTCTTTTCGAAGAAGGCACACCAGGAAACAAAATGTTTATTATTATTTCTGGAAGAGTCGAAGTAATCAAGTCTGGCCAAACCATTTCGAAACGAACAAAGGGCGAAACCATTGGTGAAATGGCACTGTTTGACAACACCAAACGCTCTGCGAGCATTAAAACAAAAGAGCCTGCAACGTTCTTGGTGCTCTCTCGAGAAAATCTTTTTCCACTCCTAAAACTAGAATCCGAAATTGCAGTCAAAATTCTCTGGGCACTCACTTCAGAACTCACCCAAAGGCTTCGGGCAACAAGCGAAGAACTCACCGAAATGAAAATGGATATCCCGTTTTTAAATGTGGAGTTGGAGAAGTAAAAAAGTACAACCCTAAAACAGATCATCCAGAGTCAACGCAGAGTGCACCCATTTTCTAGAATACATGTTTTTAGCCACTCCATGGGTGGTGATCAGTGTCAGAAAAATTTGTTTTCGAGTTTGCTGTCTTTTTCGAAAAACTTCAATTTTACGTTCTAGTTCGGCTGCATAAGCTTTATCAATGACGAATTCACCTTCGCTATGCTTAATCTCACAAAGGGTAATCACTCCGTCACTTCGGTCAAAAAGCAAATCCACCTGTGCACCCCTTTCTTTTTCGCCCTTTTTAGGGATGTATCGCCAGGTTCCTATTTCACAACTGATGGTGTCGATTCCCAACGCCTCACGAATTCGATCCGCATGCTTCAGACAGATGTTCTCAAAAGTATACCCAGACCAGCTTCTCCAAGCAGTTGAGCCTCGCTTTTGTTCCCAATACCGTTCAGAATACCCAGTAAATACCCCACTTGGCGCTTGAGCGATCCATTTTAAATAAAAATAGCAATATTCGTCTATTGCACGATAAAAAACTTCTTTTCGTTTGTTTCCATAGGGAACAAAACTAGAAATAAAACCTGCTTCTTTAAGTTCATTTATTTTCTGGTTCAGTCGCCCTCCAGATGGGAGCTCTATTTTTTCTATTAATTCTGTTCTACTGATACCATTCGGATGTGCAACAATCTTTCGAAAAAGGGAAAAATGAACTTCCGAGTGTGTGAATAATGCCGGAAAAAGGCGCTCAAACTCGTCTCTCAATAATCCATTTTTAGAAAAGCAGGCGTGGCTTATAATTTGTGCAGCAGATTTTCCTCGTTTGGCCTCTTGTAGATAAAACGGCACACCCCCTAACGCCATATAGAGCTCTAGAATTTGTGCGCGTTTTAGGCAAACTCCACGGCTGATCAAAAAAGCTTCTGTCTCTGAAAGAGTAAAGGGCTGCAGGTGTAGCCTTTGAGTCATTCGATTATGAAGTCCACCTTTAGCATGAATAAGATTTTCTAACATCCAAGATGCTGCTGATCCACAAAGAATGATTTTGCAGTTTGAAAAGCGACTCCACTGGGTATTCCAATAATGATCAAGAGCCTGCAGTAATCCAGATTTTGGTGTGGCAAGCCAGGGTAACTCATCTAAGAATAAAATACATTTTTCGTTTTTTTTTAGTTTCTTAACCTCAACTGTAAAAAGCTCGAAAGCCATTTTCCAGCTTTTAACGGGTTGCACTGGCACCCCTTTATAAAAAGTTTCCTGAAAAGCTTGTGTAAAAAGAGCAAGCTGTTCCTCCATCGTGCCATCCTTAAGTCCACTGACCTCTAGGACCAGTCCATGATTCTGAAAAACATGCCTCACAAGGTAAGTCTTTCCTATTCGCCTACGGCCATAGAGAGCCACGAGTTCCGACTGGGAAGATGACAAGACCTTACGCAAATGTTCGGATTCTACTTTTCTGCCTATGAGCTGCCCTAACAATGTTATAGACCTCCCTTCCCTCTTATATTAGACGATTTGGCCGATTATAGAAAGCTTAAAAGCGGCCAAATGTAGACTAAAAAATAGACGATTTGGCCTGTTATAGAACGATTAAAAGTGGCCAAATATTAGCAATCTTCTTTTTTCATAGTGGAGCACTACCTCCTGGCTATGGTACCGATCCACTACTTGTGAAAATAAAATTCTTATGCAGCTTTTAGTTCTAACTCTAAAGCAACTTTTGCTTTCCGCAGTTGGTCCTGCAAACAATATTTTACAGCCAGTAATTCTGGAAACCCTCCAATACGAGCTATTTTTGCAGCAAGAGTGACACTGACCATCACTCGTCCTTTTTCTATATCGCAGACCATAGATCGACTGACTTTTAGCTTTTTCGCAAGCTCGACCTGACTTAGACAAAGAGAAATTCTAGCAGCAGTAAGAAAAGTCCCAAAAGTCATCGGACCGAGTTCTTTTTCAAAAAAATCTTGCGCAAGAATCGCCCCTTCTAATTTAGTAGTCATGTTTATTTGCCTCCAACACCAAAACAATTAAAAATTCGCCTGTTTTGTCCTCTTCATAGATCGACTGCCTTTTGGATATGAGGAGGAAGCCTGCGAACTTGTTTTTGAGCCCACTTTGCAAGATAAACCTTGCAGGGCTACTTATTGTTACCAGTGTACAATATTTTACTGTACATGTCAAAACCTCCTTTTCGTGGGGGGTGCAATCTAAAGCTTAATGATTGCTTCCTCACCATCAACCCATTTTTATTGGCACTATCCCAGCCATCGGCTTAGGG
>CAZBEI010000024.1:0-3132 GCA_964490895.1 uncultured Bdellovibrio sp.
GTTTGTATGCGTCGGGAATCACTTGCATTTTTTGATTCAAACAAAATCAAGGCGCATTGTACCCGCACGGCTTGCTCTCAGGCGCTTTTTACGCGAAGTCGCAGGCCTGATCGCAAGACTCATGACAGGAGCAAAGAAGGGGCAGCCTGCTCTAAAGCGCTTTTGGGATTATTTGACTTGGTCTCGAATTGTGGAGTGGGGGAGAGATCTTGTGGGTATTAAAAGATACTTCCAGAAAAACATCCAAGAGTTTCTTTATATTTTATTTCAAAACAACTGGCCCACTCCGGAATGGCCGCCGTAGTTTTTTTTAAAAAAGTCTTGCGAGATTAGGAGACGAGTGGGACAACCAATCCCTATTGCTCAACCCCCTAGTTTTTACACCGAGCCTGAAGAATGAGGCTGAACAGTCACTAAAAAACCTCTTTTTTTCAGTGACTTTTAGGAGTATACCCCTAGTATGCCACAGCAAATAAATCTTGGAATTAATGGATTTGGAAGAATTGGCCGATCGATTGCTCGTCTTGCCTTACAGCAAGACACTATCCAGATTGTCGGGATCAATGACCTCTGCAAACCTGAGCAAATGGTGCACCTTTTAAAATATGACTCCGTCCATGGGACTTTGGACAAAGAGGTCTCTTACGAGGATGGATTTCTAAAAATAGGGGCAAAGAAAATTCAACTCTTTTCAGAAAAAGATCCCTCTCAACTTCCCTGGGGAAAGTTAGGGGTCAGTATTGTCCACGAATGCACGGGGCTTTTTACAGATCGAGAAAAAGCCAGTGCCCACCTCAAAGCAGGAGCCAAAAAAGTCATTATTTCAGCTCCCTCAAAAGATTCCGACGGAACTTTTTGCATGGGTGTCAATGAGAAAACGTATGAACCCACCAAACACCATGTGATCTCAAATGCCTCTTGCACAACTAACTGCCTTGCGCCTTTAGTAAAAGTCTTAGACGACTCCTTTGGAGTGGTGCGTGGAATGATGCTCACCGTGCACAGTTATACCAACGACCAACAAATTTTAGACCTGCCTCACAAAGATCTCCGTAGAGCAAGAGCGGCTGCGCTTTCTCAAATTCCAACCACAACTGGAGCCGCCAAGGCAGTGGGATTGGTGCTCCCACATCTCAAAGGAAAAATTGATGGCTTGGCCATTCGAGTTCCCACTCCCAATGTTTCGATGGTGGATTTTACTGGAGAACTCAAGAAAGTAGCAACGAAAGAAGAACTCAATGCAGCTTTTCAAAAAGCCTCACAGACAACAATGAAGGGGATTTTAGGCTACAGCACCGCTCCACTGGTCTCTATCGACTTTAATGGATGCCCCATGAGCTCTTCCATTGATGCCGAATTGACAACTGTCTTAGCCAGTACGTCAGGAGGATCACTCGTCAAAGTGATTTCCTGGTATGACAACGAAACCGGATTTTCTTCCCGGATGCTAGATCTGACGGCGTATATTTCTAGCGCGCTTTAGTGGCTCGGACCAACCCTTTCCTTGGGACGGTTCAGGCCCAACTGCAAAAAGTGGTTTTGACAAGAGTAATACAGAAGAAAAATAATAACTTCACTTCCGTTATTATTCCGGTATAATTAACGGATATGGCGTTATTTATACGGAGAATGAAATCTCCCACAAAGACATTTTTCTTATTTGGACCACGAGGAGTTGGAAAATCAACTTGGCTAAAACAGGAGTTTAAAAATTCACTCCGATATGATTTTTTAAAAACATCCGAAGTCCTTCGAATAAACCAACACCCCGATGACTTCTCAAGCGAAGTTCTTGCTTTGCCAGCGCATTCTTGGGTGGTAGTCGACGAGATCCAAAAAATCCCAACTCTTCTCAACGAAATTCACTCACTTTTATTTGAACACAAAGATCATGCGCAGTATGCGATCACAAGTTCTAGTGCAAGAAAATTAAAGAAAGCAGAAGTAAACCTTTTGGCAGGTAGAGCAATCGTTCGTCATTTTTTCCCCCTCAATGCTCAAGAGATGAATTATGACTTTGATTTGAAAAAAATTTTAAGGTTTGGGTGTTTGCCAGATGTTGTTCTTTCTAAAGGCCAAGAGATTGATATTTTGAATGCTTATGTAGGAACTTATATCAACGAAGAAGTCAAGCTAGAGGCCTTAGTCAGAAGTTTAGAGGGATTTAGCCGATTTTTAGGTATTTCAGCCATCATGAATGCACAGGTTTTAAATTTAGCAAATATCTCTAACGATGCACGAGTCAAACGATCTACAGCGCAGGGATATTTTCAAATTTTATTGGACACCTTAATTGGATTTTTACTTCCTGCATGGCAGCCTCGGGCTAAGGTAAAAGAGGTTGAACATCCAAAATACTATTACTTTGACACAGGAGTGGTGCGAGCGTTGGGCGGAAAAATATATGACCCCCCTTCAGAAAGTGAACTTGATTTTTTGTTTGAAACCTATGTGCTGCACGAATTGCGATCTTACATCAATGATGCAAACTGTGGAGGAGAACTTTATTATTGGAGAACTCACTCACAAAAAGAAGTGGATTTTATTTGGCAACGCGGAGTGAAAGCTGTGGGGATCGAAGTCAAACACACTGATTCCTGGAAATCTTCTTTCGGAAGTGCGCTCGAAGATCTTTTACAATCCAACAAAATTAAAAGCGCTTATGGAGTTTATAACGGAAAACGAGAGATGAAAATAGGGAGGATCCATGTTTTCCCTGTTTTCATATTCTTAAAGAAACTAAATAGTGGAGAAATTCTAGAAGGGTTTTAGGAGGCTTGCGATAGATTTTTATTTTCTGACTATTTAGCCTCATTCTGCAGGCTCGGTGTAAAAACTACGGTGGCCATTGAGGTCCATTGCTCAGGATGAAGCAGCCAAGGCGACTCCGTTTTTAAACCGGGCCTGCAAAATGAGGCTAAATAGTCACAATGCTTAGTTTATTTTGATGTTTTTAGAGGATTTTAATCGTGATAAAAATACAGCAACTAAAGCCAAGAATGTGCTTGCATAACAAACTGTAAGCACCCCCAATGTACGAGGTTCGACTTCTGTCGTTCTGAGGAGAATCCAGAGGCCGAAATTATTAACGCAAAGTTCACTTATAACAAGACAAATCGTGATAAGTTTATT
>CAZBEI010000025.1:0-7304 GCA_964490895.1 uncultured Bdellovibrio sp.
TCCAGGATTTCCTGGTGCCTGTACATCAGGAGGATGTGCTATCAGTTGTGGTGGGGGGACGGTTAACTCAGCATCGTTTTCATGTGTAGCCTCCAATGGGGTTTCAATACCAGCTTCTGAATTCGAAATTTGTGCAGCTACAGTGACACCGCCTAGTTGTCATAATTTTACAAATATTAGTGGAATAAAAATTACTTCACCAGATTTTATAGTCGGCGGCATACAATGCGGTGGCACACCAAGCAATGGGAGTCCATTTACTTGTCAAGCCTCGAACGGTCAAAAAATTGATATGTCTGCTGCCAGGATTTGTAAAACCAATGGTCAGCCTATTCAGTGTACTAAGTTGGGAGCAGGATCTCCTGGTGCCTGTGTAGCAGGAGGATGTGCTATCAGTTGTGGTGGATTTGGGGTTAACTCAGCATCGTTTTCATGTGTGGCCTCCAATGGGGTTTCAGTACAAGCTTCTGAGTTCGAAGTTTGTAACTAAAAAATAAATTCTACTCCAATAAGCAACGTATCGCCTCAGTCTATTGAGTAAAAAACCTTGAGTTTTTCAAAATTTTACTAGATAAAGTGTACCTAAGGAAAGGAGAAGATCACCATGAACGAAAGCGAAAATGAAATGAGAGCAGAACTCGATAAATTACGCGCTGAAAACGAGGCCCTGAAGGGCCGTTCACATAGAGGGCTATCACTCAAGGTGAGCGAAAAGGGTGCTCTTTCAGTTTACGGGCTGGGGAGATTTCCGGTTACACTTTACAAAGAACAATGGAATAAGCTTCTGGATATTAGCGAAGAACTCCGCGCCTTTTTAAAAGCAAATGACGACAAACTCAAGGCAAAGCAGCTGGGATGAATCCAATATTGATTTTATTACTTTTTCTCCCCACACGCGCCTACCCCCACCAAGGGCATGACTACTCTAAAGGTGCCACAAAAAAAACAAGCCTGTCAGAAACAGAAGTCCTAAAAAGCATCTATATAAAGGTAGAACCAATTTTTCAAAAAAGCTGTTTTGATTGTCACTCCCACTCAACTCAATATCCTTTTTACTACAACTGGCCTGGAGTAAAAGCTTTTATCCAAAATGACATCAAAGAAGCCTTAGAACACCTGGATTTGAGCGATGGCTTTCCTTTTAGAGGGCGCGCAACTCTCGAAGAAGATTTCACAACCATTGCCAAAGAGGTAAAAGAGCGAGAGATGCCGCCTTGGCGTTACGTCGTTTTTCATCCGTCTACTTGGATTTCAAAGCAAGATATAGAAAAAATTTTAGAATTTTGTAAGCAAGGGAAAGAAATACTTCAAAAGGAAAAGTACACCCCAAGCTTGCAGCCCAGCCACTAAATCATCGGCCATCACGCTAAAACCACCGGCCCCCTTTTTCTTAGACCACTGGTCCAACTGTTTGACAGGGGGGAGCTTGAAAATATCAAAAAACCGAAACAACACAAAAGCCGCCGCAAGTCCTCTCGGGTTCATTCCTACACTCCAAGCCGCTACGGCATATCCTAGAACTTCGTCTATAACGATATGCGAATTGTCCCGAGTGTGACGAGACTTGTCAAAAATATTTGCAGCCCAACTTCCAAGCCATAAAATGACTCCCAAAAAAAAGACGCGAAAGATCAAAGACTCGCCATTGAGCCAATAAACGAGCGGGACAGCCACTAAAGTCCCAGCTGTTCCTGGAGCCAAAGGTGTAAAACCCACTCCGCAGACTGTGGCAATAGCTCCCGCAATAAAACTTTTGAAAGACTGCATCTCGTCATATTAATACAACTTAAGATAGATTTCTCTTGAGAAATGATTGCTCTTTAAAATATTGGCATAAAAGATTTTGTCAGGGAAAGGGTTAGCAAGGCTCCAGGGCTTGCCCCGGTGCGAAGCGCTCAACCTAAAACTCATCCCTAAAAATCTTGCCGGCATGGTACCGATCCATGTTGGTTAATCTCTACACCCTACAGGTCATTGCCCACATTATTGTGAATCCACAGACAACAACCCTCCTCCATTAACTCTGGCTCATTTTTTGCTAAGGCTAACCATGAAACGAGGTAAAAATCATGATCCAGTTAGGCGCCAGGTGGGATACTGGATGGAATACAATCCCCTGTATGACACTAAAAACTATATCACCGGGCGACACATTGCCGCCAGCCTGATAAAAATCATGGAATCTCTTTGCCATGCCCATTAAACGCATTCTACTTGTTCAATTTGTATCAGAAATTGGGGACACTGTATTTTTATCTTCGATCAGTTTGTTTTTACTGCATCAAAGCTATAGTGCCACACAGGCTGTAGGGTCTGTTGCGATCACTGCGCTTCCCAATCTATTGCTGGGACCGTGGCTCGGAAAATGGGTAGATCAGTCTAAAAAACTGCCAACTTATATTGCGCTTAATCTCTCCTTGGCTTTAGGAGAGATTCTGCTTCTCGGCGGAGCTGGCTGGATTTTTCCTTCTACTCGGATGCCGAGTTGGGGGATCCCCATTCTTTTATTTTGTATGGCTATTGTGTACTCGCCACTTCAAACTCTCATTCAACATTACATGATACCTGCTTTGGCTAATGATCAGAGAGACGAAGTGCAAGTCTATAGCTTATGGGAGACATATAGAACTGCCGCTACGTTGATGGGTGCTTTGATTTCATTTCTTGTGTTGCTTTATGTTGACCCAGGATGGTTGTTTGTGTTTGACGCTGCTTCTTTTTGTGGCGCTGCCATACTCATGGGGTGGTTTTTTAAAAATAGAGAATGGAGAAAAACTGAAACCATCAATGCAAATAGCAGAAGCCCTCTCCTATCTTGGAACTCCTCCATTTTAATGAGTGTGCTTTTTATGTGGATTGCGGCTCTAGCAATCTCTCCGCTGACAGAAAATATGGCTCCATTGGGGATAAAACAGTTTCACCTCTCAGAATCCAGAACTGTATTGGCTGTAAGTTTTGTAGCAGCCGCAGAGTGGTTGGGATCACTCCTTTTTAGACAATTTATTCCAGACCTGTACAAACAATGCAAAAAAATGAGCCTCCTTCTCTTTTCTCTACACCTTGTCCCACTTTTTATTTTTACACTTGCAAGTGCGTGGAGCAATTTGACCTTGGCGGTATTGGCACTTTTTTTAATTGGGATTCTGGGAGCGCCTTGGCACCTCAACAACACCCTGCTCCTGCGTGCTCATATTTCGAAAGACCGTTATGGAGAATTTTTTGGATATGTTCGAATTCCACGGGCTGGATTGACCATCCTTGGAGCAACTGGATTTGCCTATTGTATCGACATGCACTTTGTTTTTACTGCAGCTTTGACTCAGTGTTTTATTGTTGTTTTGACGATCTTGCTAGGTATTTATCTCATGAGGCCCAATGAATTACCTCATCAAAAATCATAAAAATAAACTTGTCCATAAAACTGCAATGACAAGTTTTTCAAGAAAAAGATTTAAAAACAACTTGCATGCCCAAGCATTAGCTAAGACCCACGGAGTAAGTGTGCCTAAAATTCTCTTCCTCTCAAAAAATTTTTCTTACGCTGAGACATTTTTTAGAGGACATACTTTTTTCCCGGGGATCAATAAATACCTTTGTAAAAAAAACAGCTCGGTTTTTAGAAAAATAATAACTCATTTGGCGCAGGAACTCTCGCAGCTACATCAGATTAAAAATCAGTTTTTTTCAGAAGATGTATTACAACCCTCAAACATTTCCTGGAAACAAGTCCTTTGCAATCGAACAAAACGTCTCTGCTCAATCTTATCAAAAAAACACAGAAAAAACAGTGCTCTTATTTTAAAAATAAAGGTAGCACTTTTTCGAGAAATAAAAAAACTAAGCATTGAGCCAGTTCCTGCTTTAACTCATTTTGATTTGAATCCAGGAAATATTCTGATTGGCACAAGCGGGAATATCCACCTTATTGATTGGGAATGTGCTCGATTTTACGATCCGCTTTGGGATGTGGCCACAGTGCAAGCTTTACTGAAAAACTCTGTGTCTGCAAAAGCTGAAGCTGAGTTTTCCAAACAATACTTTAAACAAATGGCTCCAGACAAGGAGAGTCAAATGCGAATCTACATTTACAATAAACTCCAACTCCTCCGAGAGCTTCCCTAACCTCCCCTTTCTTAAGGGAGTTGCTGCAAAACAGCTAACCAAGTTTGTATAGGATATGAGCAATACTCAATATTATTTTCAAATAATGATTGGCTCGTTGCGGGGACTTACTTCCGGGCCAAACCAACCGCGATTTTTTTTGGTTGACCTAACCCAGGATATTGCGGCATAATTCTGGGTATGATCGGAAGAATGCTAACCCCCTTAAAGAATAGGAGTTTTTTCTTATTTGGAGCAAGGGGTGTAGGAAAATCAACGTATTTAGAGAATGTCCACCCCCCCGAAAAAGCGCTTTTTGTGGATCTGCTCAATCCAAAAATTTTAGAGGAACTCCTATTTGATCTTTCAAGATTTACTCAGCTTATTTCGAACAAAGCAAACCAAAGTAAGATTGTCGTTGTAGACGAAATTCAAAAGCTTCCAGTACTGCTTGACATCATTCAAAGCTGCATCCAAAAAGAGAAAAGAGTTTTTATCCTGACTGGCTCTAGTGCCAGAAAACTCAAACAATCAGGGAGCAACCTCCTTGCAGGGCGAGCGTTAGTTTACTCCCTCTTTCCATTTTCTACTTTTGAGTTAAAGGACCAGTTTGAGCTGGATAAAGCGCTCAATTTCGGTAGTCTGCCTGATGCTTATTTTGGAGAAACCCAAGACCATACCAAAGAATATCTCTATGCTTACGTGATTACTTATTTAGAAAAAGAAATTCAGATGGAACAATGGGTTCGAAAAGTCGAACCGTTCAGGAAATTTTTGAGAGTAGCGGCTCAAATGAACGGCAAGATCATCAATTACTCTGCAATTGCCAAAGACGTTGGTGTGGATGACTCCAGCATTAAGCAGTACTTTGAAATACTGGAAGACACCTTGCTTGGTTTTATTCTTCCGGCCCATCACAAATCAGTAAGAAAATCTCAGCGAACAGCACCGAAATTTTATTTTTTTGATACAGGGGTTAAAAAAGCGATCGAAAAAACACTGAACTTTCCACTTGCTCCTGAGAGCTCTCCTTATGGGGAGGCTTTTGAACACTGGATTTTTCTTGAGCTCATCAAGTTAGTTTCTTATTTTCGCAAGGACTGGAGCTTGAGCTACTCCAGATCAAGGAATGACGTCGAAATTGATTTTATTGTCGAGCGACCGAATGAGCCGACTATTCAAATTGAGGTCAAGTCTAAGAAGAAAGTAAGCAAACCCGATGCCTTGGCGCTCGAAACATTTGGTTACGATCTAGATCCGCATGCGAGTCGTTATCTTTTGTCTCAAGATCCGCTTGCCCAGACTTTTGGGTCCACTCAAGCCCTTCCTTGGATGACAGGACTCCAGAAAATATTTGGGTTTTCAGAAATAACTCGCACTGACTAATGAATAATCAACCTCGGCCCATGTATTTTCCTTGTTGAATCGCCACCGGAGAGAGTCCCGGCAGGCGAGACTGACATTTATAGATAACCATAACTTATATATATGGTTATATTTAAGTTACCAAAATATTGATTTATGGAAATCTATAGACTATACTGTAAGTATGAAAACGAATAAGAAGAACCTCTCCAATCAAAGGCTGATTATTGAGAAACGGCTACGCCCTTGGCTTGAACTCCGCAACGAGCAAGTTCCTGCCTCGGGTTGGATTAAGGCTATTCGTAGCTCTCTCGGGATGAATGCCCGCCAACTGGCCGATCTCCTCGGCACAAGTCATTCGGCAGTTCTTGCTTTAGAAAAACGTGAGGCCCAGGGAAAAGCTACTCTAGAGTTGATCGCAAAGGCCGCGAAAGCAATGAGCTGTAAGCTCATCTACACGATAGTTCCCGAAGCTCCCTCGAAGAGTCTGGATGCCATTGTGGATGAAAAAGCCCAAGCCTTAGCTTCGGTAATCTTAAAGAGAGTCGAGCATTCGATGCGTCTCGAAAAGCAGGGATCAGACGCAGAGGATTCGAAAACTCAAATCAAGCAATTGGCTTTCGAGCTCAAGACAAAAATGGATTCTCGTCTTTGGGATAATCAATCGACATCAAAGAAGAGGAAGATTTCAAAATGAGCAAGTTTGAAATCAAATATCCACATGGGGCAACGCCACTCGATCCAGACGAGAAAAACGGTCTCATCCCAGATTACATCACCACGCAAGGGGAGCTAAACATCCTTGAGCGCGAAAATATCCTTGAGGCCATAAACTGGGCTCATGGTAAAAAGCATCCTCATCTTCTCAGTGTCTCATTTATTTATAAACTGCACAAACGAATGCTGAACCGGATTTGGAAGTGGGCCGGGAAAGCACGGCAGTCGGACAAAAATATCGGCGTCCAGTGGGCTCAGGTTCCCACTCAATTGGCATCGCTTTTGAATGATACCCAGTTTTGGATTCAACACAACACCTATCCTTGGGATGAGATCGGTGCCAGATTTCATCATCGCCTGGTTTCGATCCATGCCTTTCCAAACGGCAACGGCAGGCATGCTCGTTTAATGACAGATCTTTTGCTTGAAGTGAACGGACAAGAGATTTTTTCTTGGGGACTCAAATCCATCGAAGCCTCTCTTGAGACCGAAGGCCCCGATCGAGATGAATACCTTGCAGCATTGCAAGAGGCTGACTCAAAAAAATACGCTCGGCTTATTCGCTTTTGTAGAAGTTAAAAAAAATCCCAACATCGTATGCTTTGCGAGATGGCCTCCTTGAAGCAGAGTTGCTGAACTTTAAGCTTGAAGTTCAATACATCAATAAAAACAAATTGGAAAATCAAGACACATTTCTGAAATTACCTAATGCACTCGAACACTTTGTCGCTTTAGATTGCATTCTCCATGAAAATAGGAGACGCATCCTTTTTTTGTTTTGTAAGCCACAACTTTAAAGTGCACTTTTAAAATTAAATTTTGAGACAGTCAACGGCAGCACACACAACATAACAGATGGCCCCGCCTAGAGAGAATACGTATTAGTTTTTTGTTAAGATTTCTTTGACTGCTCAGCCTCATTCTGCAGGCTCGGTGTAAAAACTACGGTGGCCACTCCGGAGTAGGCCAGTTATTGAGGGATAAAATATAAAGAAACTCTTGGATGTTTTTCTGGAAGTATCTTTTAATACCCACAAGATCTCTCCCCCATTCCACAATTCGAGACCAAGCGAGATCATCCCAAAAGCGGCCACCAGGGTCCATCGCTTAGAATGAGGCTG
>CAZBEI010000026.1:0-14188 GCA_964490895.1 uncultured Bdellovibrio sp.
AGGAATTTGTTGACTTTTTTCTTGTACAGAGAGCGATCTAAGTAAGTCTTTAAATTTTTCGTACTCTTTTTTCCACTCTAGCCCAATAACCAAGAGTAGCTTTCTTATCCTTTTGTTAGATTTTTCTCCAGTTGGACCATCTATAGACCTTGCTAGCAGCTGTGCAGTTTCCCATGCGCTTCGTAAACGCTCTAATTCTTCTTGAAGTGGTTTTAACTGAGCAATCACAATGCTGTCTATCTGATTTTCGTATTGGCCAGTTCTTATCAGTGGACCCGTAACTGCATTGAAAAGAAAATCAGGTAATTTTTCTAAGCGGCCATCTGCGATTTGCTTCCATGCGAACGAAAAAATCAGATTGCTTCTTTTTATTGCATCGTCCATCCTCCGGCCAAGTTCACTCGCCACGGCTTGAGGGTCTGTGGTTCCATCTGCACTCAAAGCGCTCGCACAACCACCTACTCCTAGCGCTTCTGCAATCCGGCGCATGTCTATTCTTTCAGTGCCAGATGCAAACACACCCATCTCACCTAAAAAAAGATTCAAAATGCAAGCAACAGTAAGAATAAAGTACGTTTTTTTGATCTTATAACTCATTCACACACCTAAACGACAACGGGCTTTGTAGCGCGTTGTGCCACAATTGTAAAGTCAGCCCCGCGCCCCTCAGAAAAGATTTTAGTCGACAACGGTCGATAAATATCGGATAATTATCGAGTATGTTTGACCGTTTATTTAAGCCAATAAAAACAAAGAGTTTTTTTCTATTCGGTGCAAGAGGCACTGGCAAATCTACTTTGATACAAAAGCAGTTTTTAGCTGGAGTTCACGACGAGAAAATTTTTTCGATCAATTTACTCGAATCCAGGACTGAGGATCGGTATGGACGTGATCCTGACACCTTATACCGCAATTTGGCCTCCCTCATCACACAAGGGAAAAAACCAGAATGGGTATTTATAGATGAAGTACAGAAACTCCCAAAACTTCTAGACCTTGTCCACCTGTGTATCGAAAAATATGGACAGAAGTTCATTTTAACGGGATCAAGCGCCCGTAAACTCAAACGAGGGGGGGCAAACCTTCTTGCTGGGAGGGCCTTGTCCCACTCGCTTTTTCCACTGACGCATCTAGAATTAGGGAAAGCATTTCATCTCGAACAAGCGCTCCAGTATGGGACACTTCCACAGATTTTTCACTGTGAAAGTTCTGCTGAAAAGCAAGAATATTTAGAGACTTATGCTCTGACCTACCTCAAAGAGGAAATTCGGCTTGAACAAATTGTGCGAAAAATAGACCCTTTTCGACGCTTTTTAGAGGTTGCAGCTCAGATGAACGGAGAGATTACTCATTTCAAGAAAATTGGAAATCAAATTGGCGTCTCTACCGATACAGTGATTTCTTATTTTCAGATACTCGAAGATACCCTCGTTGGGTTTCTCTTGCCAGGACATGATTCCTCTGTCAGAAAACAATTGACATTAGCCCCTAAATTTTATTTTTTTGACACAGGAGTAAAACGGGCATTGGATTTTACACTGACTCTGGAGCTTCGTTCGGGCACCTACGCATTTGGCAAAGCTTTTGAACACTGGGTTATTCTTGAAATCAAAAGACTTAATCAATACCTCAAGAAAAATTATCGGTTGAGTTATCTCCGCACTAAGAATCAAGTCGAGGTTGATTTAGTGATTGAGCGCCCCGGTCAGCCGATAGCGCTTGTTGAAATTAAATCCACCAAACAAATAATACCCGAAGATGTGAAACAGGTATCCCACATGAAGAAAAGTTTTACAAAAGCTGAAAGTTTTTGTTTTTCTCTAGATCCAGAGCCTCAGCTCATAGATGGCACACAATGCCTCCCGTGGGAACAAGGGCTTAGAGCTCTCGGGCTCTAGTAGGTTACAACCCACCCAACCCCAATGCCCATTTCCAGGCAGGCAGCACCTGGATTTTTTTACCCTGCTCATTGAGGATTCCCTCTTCGTGCCGTGTGATGATTTTTAGTCGATCACAGTGAAATAAATGAGAGGCTTTGAGTAAGGCAGAAACTTCTCTTTCTTGGGTTAGCGGACTCGAAAGCTCATAACAGACCTGAATGAGCTCCATCTCTTGATTTTTGTTCTGAGACACCAGGTCTACTTCGAAATCACGCCCCAAATAAGAAAAGCACTCATACCCTGCTTTTTTAAGCTCTAAAAAAACGAGGTTTTCCAAAATAAGCCCCAAATCTTCGATCAGTTTTGTTCGTTGAGCATCAATCATGCCCGTATCAATCGAATAAATTTTCCGGGGTATTTTGGGTGTGAGTTTTAGCTTTTGCGTTCGATTGGGGAGTTGAAATAACAGATAAGCCTCCTCTAGCCAGAAAAAAATCTGCTTAATCGTATTGATCGAAACCCCATCCATCGAGCGCTCGAATTGTCGATAACTCATCCGACAGCTATAAAACTGCTGAGCATGAAGTGCCACTTGCTTAAGCAGTGCAGAATGGATCCTGGGATGCCGCTGCAAGATGTCTTTTTGTACAATTTGATCAAAAACCGTGCGCAAATAGGGCTTAGGGTCGTCCTGATCGGTGAGTTCTGGAAATCCCCCCATTTTGATGTATTCGTCAAACTTTGTCAGCAGATGAACTTTTTCTCTACTTTGAAGAGAGGGCCCTGAGCGAATCCCACGAGCTCGTAGCCACTCGCCAAACGAAAAGGGATAAATTTCAATTGGAAATGCCCTGCCTGTCAAGTGCGTAGCCAATTCTCGAGAAAGTAAATTCGAATTACTCCCCGTAACCCAAAGGTGGACCCCTTTTCTCTGAAGCCGATTTGCAAAAAGCTCCCAGCCTGGAATATTCTGGATTTCGTCTAAAATCAAAGTGTCAAATTTAGGTTTGATCGCTAGCGCAGTTTCGTAAACGGTTTGAAGATTTTCAGTCT
Source organism: uncultured Bdellovibrio sp. (assembly GCA_964490895.1). Classification (GTDB taxonomy): domain Bacteria; phylum Bdellovibrionota; class UBA1018; order UBA1018; family UBA1018; genus JACRAO01. Next base: position 2,934 of record CAZBEI010000026.1, read on the forward strand.
TAAGGCCATAAAGCCGATCATCATCAAAATTAATATAAAGGGTTCGATCCGGGTCGCACTGCTGTTGGCAAAAAGTTGATTTCCCGGAGCGACGCGCCCCCATCACCACTTTGATCCAATTTTTAGGAGGCTTAACCTGAGAAACGTTTCGAATCACACCTTGAGTCCGAAACTTGTTTTTTAAAAACTCTTCTTGGTGATCCGCAAGGGCTAATTCGATCGTGGTTTGTGACAGCATCTAAAAAGAGTATACCCTATTTGTTCAAAGTTTTGAACAAATATCTACTGTTTTGTTCAAAACTTTGAACAAACAGGCTAAAATGGGCTCACGCGCTAATTACCCCAGCTCGCACCTTGATTGCATGCGCAATTGTGGGGGGAACAGGCTCGTAGTGAGAAAACTCCATCGTATAGGTCGCTCGGCCCTGGGAAAGCGAACGAATAGCGGTAGAGTACCCAAACATCATCGCCAGTGGAGACTCTGCTTTGATCGTCTGCACTCCCTGTTTTACGGTCATGTTTTGAATTTTTCCACGTCTACTATTGAGATCCCCAATCACAGATCCCACATACTCGTCTGGACAAACCATTTCGCACGACATGATGGGCTCCAAGATAAGTGGATTGGCTTTTTGCGAAGCGTCTTTAAAGGCCATGGAGGCTGCTATTTTAAAAGCGGTTTCGCTAGAATCGATTTCATGAAAAGACCCATCTAAAAGCTTCGCGCGGATATCTACAGCCGGGTATCCAGCAATAATACCTCCCAAGAGAGATTCCTTTATGCCTTTGTCTATGGCTGGAATATACTCCTTTGGGATTGTACCTCCCGAAATCAAATTCACAAACTCATAGCCTTCCCCGGGCTCCATGGGCTCAAGTTCAATCACACAATGCCCATACTGCCCTCTCCCGCCGGATTGCCTGATAAACTTTCCCTCACCTTTTGTAGATTTAGAAATCGTTTCTTTATAAGCCACTTGAGGCTCACCCACATTGGCGTCTACCTTAAACTCTCTTTTCATGCGATCCACAATGATTTCCAGGTGCAGCTCACCCATCCCACTGATGATGGTCTGGCCTGTTTCTTCGTTCGTAGACACACGAAAGGAGGGATCTTCGATAGCTAACTTTTGCAAAGCCATGGCCTGTTTTTCCTGATCAGCTTTGGTTTTAGGTTCAATGGCAATGGAGATCACAGGATCCGGGAAATCCATTTTTTCCAGTAAAATGGGGCTTTTCTCTGAACAAAGAGTGTCTCCTGTGGTTGTAAATCGCAGTCCCACAGAAGCTACAATCTCACCTGCTTTGATCTCTTTTAGATCTTCTCGCTTATTGGCATGCATGAGCAAAAGTCGCCCCAACCTTTCTCTTTTGTCTTTTGTCGAATTGTAAAGCGTCTCTCCAGTTTCAGCCCTCCCAGAGTAAATGCGGATATAAGTCAGTTGCCCCACAAAGGGGTCGTTTGCGATTTTAAAAGCAAGAGCCGAAAATGGTTCTTTGATGTCTGCTTTGCGAGTGAGCGTTTTAGCTTCATTTTTAAGGTCATGTCCTTCGACAGGTTTGATGTCCATGGGAGAGGGAAGGTAATCTATAATCGCATCTAACAAAGGCTGGACTCCTTTATTTTTAAAACTCGCACCACAAATCACAGGCACTGCAGACATCGAAATACAGCCTTTTCGAACAGCCCTTTTTATTTCTTCTGGGGTTATGGATTTTCCACTTAAGTATTTTTCCATCAAAGCTTCGTCAAATTCGGCAGCCCCTTCTAAAAGTTTATCTCGATATTCTTCTGCCTGATTCAATAACTCTGCAGGGATTTCTTTTTTCTCAAAAGTGGCTCCCAAGCCGTCTACGCCCCAAAGGAGAGCTTTCATCTCGACAAGATCCACGACTCCTTTGAAGGAATCTTCGGACCCCCAGGGGAGCTGCAAAATAAGAGGATGGGTCTGCAATTTTACTTTCATCTGCTTTACAACATCAAAAAAGCTGGCACCCACACGATCCATTTTATTGATAAAAGCAATGCGTGGGACGTGATATTTATTGGCCTGCCTCCACACTGTTTCGGATTGGGGTTCTACCCCCCCTACTCCACAAAAAACTGCAACCGCTCCATCCAAAACTCGGAGGGAACGCTCCACTTCGATTGTAAAATCTACATGTCCAGGAGTATCGATAATATTAACTCGATGCCCTCTCCAATAGCAAGACGTAGCCGCTGAAGTAATTGTAATCCCTCGCTCTTGTTCCTGAGGCATCCAATCCATGACCGCAGTGCCTTCGTGAACTTCGCCTAATTTATGAGTTTTTCCTGTGTAATAAAGAATACGTTCTGTTGTCGTTGTCTTGCCTGCATCAATATGGGCCATGATCCCGATATTTCGGGTGAACTCTAGAGATAAATCTGCCATATGCGACTTAGACTACCACCGATAGTGAGCAAAAGCTTTGTTGGCATCTGCCATCTTGTGGACATCTTCGCGCTTTTTCATGGCTCCACCACGACCATTGGAGGCTTCTAAAATCTCTGAAGCCAAGCACTCTTCCATCGAATGCTCTCCACGTCCTTTTGCAGCATCAATCAACCAACGAGAAGCAAGCGACTGCCGACGAGAGGGCTTTACCTCGATCGGTACCTGATAAGTCGCCCCTCCCACTCGGCGGGATTTGACCTCTAAAACAGGTTTCACGTTTTCTAAGGCTTTTTTAAAAAGTTTCAAGCCATCGTCATTGGTTCTTTTTTGAATGATATCAATGCTGTCATACAAAATCTTTTCAGCAACTGACCTTTTTCCGCATCGAAGGAGCGTGTTGATAAATTTCGAAACCACCACATCATTATATTTGGGATCTGGCAGAATTTCTCTTTTTCTAATAAATGTTTTTCGGCCCATTTTTTACCTCAATCTTATTTTTTTGCTTCTGGAGCTGGCGCTGCTGCCGCTTGAGCCGGTGGAGCCGCCCCAACAGCTGATTTCTTAGCTCCATATTTAGAACGACTTTTCTTTCGGTTGGCCACCCCTTGAGAGTCCAAAGTCCCTCGAATGGTGTGATAACGAACCCCTGGCAAATCTTTTACGCGGCCTCCTCGAATTAAAACAATGGAGTGTTCTTGGAGGTTGTGCCCAATTCCTGGGATATAAGAGGTCACTTCGTAACCATTGGTGAGCCTCACTCGGCAAACTTTGCGGAGTGCGGAGTTAGGTTTTTTGGGAGTGGTTGTATACACACGCGTGCAAACTCCACGTCTCTGAGGACAGCTTTGAAGCGCAGGCGATTTTGTTTTCCACTGTTTTCGTGAGCGTCCTTGTCTGATCAACTGATTAATCGTTGGCATGCGAACGAAAATAGACGACCCTTGACCCATGGTCAAGAGATTTATGACCTATGGTCAAGAGATTTATGACCTACGGTCAAGAGATTTTATAACTAACATTTTTGCTGAAAAGTCAGATTTTGCTTAAAAAGGCCCATCTGCTTAATGCTTCACTGCCACAGAGGAACCCTTTCCGGACTCATCTCTCGCCAATTCGCCCAAACGAAAGGGAGATAAGGGCAGATTATCAGACTTACGGAACAAGAAATCCTCTGGATTTTTCAGGTCTAAAGCCATCCTCAAAACCTGATCCACATGCTCAATGGCGATGATTCTCATTCCTTCTGTCAGCTCTTTTGGAATTTTCTTAAGCTCCGGCACATTTCCCTTGGGGATAAGCACAACCTTAATTTCACCCGCTTTTGCCGCTAGCAGTTTCTCTTTGAGCCCCCCGATGGGTAAAACACGCCCTCTGAGGGTAATCTCACCGGTCATAGCGAGATCTCTTTTGATCGGAATTTTAGTCAAAGCACTGGTAATAGCAGTGGCCATTGTAATACCTGCCGATGGGCCATCTTTTGGAACAGCTCCCTCAGGAACGTGCAAATGGATGTCAATATTTTGATAAAAATCTTTGTCTAATCCAAGAAGCTCCGCACGAGAACGCACATAGCTCATGGCCGTTGCCGCTGACTCTTGCATCACATCCCCGAGCTTGCCTGTAATTTTGACTTGGGCTTTGCCGGGCACTACACTCACTTCGATTTGGAGAAGATCTCCCCCAGCCTCGGTGTAAGCCAGACCGTTGGCCAAGCCTATGTAATTGTGATCTTCCAATCTCCCTTGCGTGTATTTTGGAGGTCCCAAGAGCTCTTCTAAATCCATAGGGCCTATCCTAATCAGCTTGCTATTAGAGATTAAAGAAGCTTCTTTCAAAACAGCTCCTGTAAGGGTTTTGGCCGATTTTATTTTAGCTCTTTTTTCGGCAGTGATTTTCGAAATCTCAATTTTTTCAGCACTCCTGCCCTCTACAATTTTTCGGGCCACTTTTCTACACAAGGTGGCCACTGAGCGCTCGAGGTTCCGAACTCCCGCTTCGCGCGTGTATTGACGAATCAGAGAATAAACAGAGTCTGGTGTAATCTCTAAATCCTCGGGCTTGAGTCCGTGCAGGTTCATTTGTTTTTGAATGAGGTATTTTCTGACAATATTAAATTTTTCGTACTCCGTGTACCCTGCAATATAGATCACTTCCATACGATCTAAGAGCGGTTTTGGAATGGTATGTGTTGTATTCGCTGTTAAAATAAACATGACTTTCGAAAGGTCATAATCCACCTCAATGTAGTGATCATTGAAAGCCACATTTTGCTCAGGGTCCAAGACTTCGAGAAGAGCAGAAGAGGGATCTCCTCTAAAATCCATGCTCATTTTATCCACTTCATCGAGCAAAAATACAGGGTTCGAGGTGCCCGCTTTTTTTAGATACTGCACAATTTTTCCAGGCAATGCTCCGACATAGGTGCGCCGATGGCCTCTGATTTCGGCTTCGTCCCTCACGCCTCCCAATGAACATCGCACAAATTTTTTATTTAAGGACCTTGCAATAGATTTTGCGAGCGAAGTTTTCCCAACCCCCGGGGGACCTACAAAACAAAGGATCTGGCCCTTTGTGTTCTCGGTCAATACTCGGACGGCCAGGTATTCTAAAATGCGTTCTTTGACTTCTTCTAACCCATAATGATCTTCTTCTAAAACTTGATTTGCGACTTCGATATCATTGCGATCCGGAGAGTACTCAGCCCACGGAAGACTGATAATCCAATCGATGTAATTTCGAATCACTGTGGCCTCCGCTGACATGGGAGACATCATTTTGAGTTTTTTCAACTCTCGCGAAGCTTTTTCTTTGGCCTCTTTAGTCATAGGCTTGGAACGGATCTGTTTTTCAATGAACTGAAGCTCGACTTTAAATTCGTCTTTTTCGCCCAACTCCTTTTGAATGGCCTGCATTTGTTCATTTAAGTAGTATTCTTTTTGGGAGCGCTCCATTTGCTTTTTGACGCGAGTTCGGATCCTTCTTTCCACTTGGAGAATTTCAATTTCACCTTGCAAAAGGCTGAGGAGCTTTTCGAGACGTTTTGCGACATCTACCAACTCTAAAATTTCTTGTTTGTCTTCTAACTTCAGATTTAGATGAGCTACGATGAGATCAGAAAGTCGCGAAGGCTCTTCGATGCTGTTGACACTCATTAGCATTTCGGGAGGGATGCGTTTGTTTAACTTCACATAGTTTTCGAATGTTCCCTTAAGGGAGCGCAGCATGGCTTCCATTTCGATAGAGACTTCGTTGGTGGGCAAAACCTCCTCAACCACAGCCTCAATTAACCCTTCTGTCTCAATGTACTCGACAATACGGGCTCGGCGTTTGCCTTCTATAAGCACCTTTACGGTGTTGTCCGGAAGTCTTAAAATTTGTAAAATCGTACCCAAGGTTCCAATCGTGAAGATGTCTTTTTCGCCAGGATTTACCGTTGTAGCTTGACGCTGCGCAACTAAAAATAATTCGATCTTTTTGGTGACGCATTCTTCGAGCGCATTGATGGATTTTTCTCTTCCGACAAAGAGTGGAACAACCATGTGCGGAAAAACAATGACGTCTCTCAAGGGTAAGAGCGGAACTCTCAAGGGGGTTTCTTTCGGGTTAGGTTTTGTTGACATATATTGTCGTAAACCTCCTTACTACTACTACACCACAGGAATAGCCCCAGTGCAAACGTTAAGTGATTTCTTTGGATTTACCGAATTTTTCGAAATTTTGAACAATGGTCTCGAGTCGTTTAATCACAGCCTCAACGGTTTTGGCGAGAGGCGCACTGAGAGCCAAACCTGCTGCAAACTCGTGCCCTCCGCCGCCCAGTTCCATAGCGACCTTGTTGATCACAACCTTGCCTTTGGACTTGATAGAAACTCGGACTTGAGTGTCTTCTTCCTCACGGAAAAAACAAACGACTTCGGCGTCTTTTAATAAAAGAAGCAAGTTGAGAAAAGACTGGGTGTCATCTGCAGAAGCTTGGTGTTTTTTTCTGAGTTCTAACCCCATTTCGAGCCACGCAACTTTGCCGCCCGCGGTCACATGAACGTTTTGCAGCATGTGCCCTAAAAGCTGGAGATGAGTGAGCTCCTTCGAAGAGTAAATAGCTTGGTAAATTTCCTCCGGATTAACTTCTAATTCTATCATTTCTGCAGCAATTCTGTGAGCCTGCGCAGTCGTGCGAGAATACCTAAAACTATTGGTGTCCGTCATGACCGAGACATAAAGTCCAGTCGCCACATCTTTATTGAGTTTAGAAATATTTAATTCTTGAAACAGGGAATAAAGCATCTCTCCAATACTACTGGAAGCCGGATTAGAGAGTAAAAGAGCGTGTGGAGGGTAGCTGATCTCTTGAGGGCCCACAATGCTAGGGTGGTGATCTAAAAATACAATTTTTTTAGCTCTCAAGGACATTTCAGCCCAAAGTTTTCCAAGACGCCTCGGGTCATTGGTGTCCAAAATGACCCAAAGATCGCAGGTATCCCAAAGTTCAACCTCGCCTGGGCCCAAGAGAATATTATTTTTTGGGTCTAAAAATCGATACCGCTTAGGCAGCGGGTCTGGATTATAGACACGACAGGCTTTTCTCGCTCTTTTCAAATAATGATAAAAAGCGGCCTCTGCGCCCAGTCCATCTCCGTCCGGCAGAGCGTGGGTCGAAATTAACACGCGTTTTGCCGTATCCAGCCAAGTCTTAAACCTCTGATATTCCTTCGTTTTTGAAAGCTCTGGTAACTTTTCTTTCCCGCTCAAGCCAAACTCCTGACCTACCGAAAAATCCAATAGAGGATTTAAATTTCGGATGAAATTATCTAAAAAAACTGCTGCACACTCTCAAGGCCTCTTTCATAGTCCTGGGCATAGTCCTGGGCATAGCCCTGGGCATAGCCAAGGGCATGGTCCTGGGCATAGCCAAGGGCCTTTGTCCCGAACCGAACCAAAAACAGATCCACTTTACGTCATTTTCGAACAACACCTGTTTAATTTTCAGGATTCTGATTCGGACCGTAAAACCTTCATCCACAATATTATCATGGATTACCTCACTTACTTACGTAAGCTTAATATCACAGTCCCGAAGTCTCTGGAACAACCGATTATCGAGGAGCTTTATGAGCAAATCAATACCATGCTCGTGAAAAAAATATACGGTTGCCACAGCATTGATAACTTTCAGAAACACCTGCCGACTCAAGAAAAGAAAAAAGCCCTGAATCGGTACTCAAAGTTGGGGGCGAGGTAATTGGCGCAGGCGCGACAGCACCGAGCAAAAAAGTAACTCTCTGTGGGTTGGATTCTGCATGAAGAGTGCCCACTAAATTTAATATTTTAATTTAAATTTTTTATAAAAAAGGTTAATTTTTATTTATATTTTTTGCTAAAATAATCGTATTTTTAAGCATTTTTTTGTTGTTTTTTTGGTTTTATTGAGAGATAAGTACTCATGTTTTTTTAAGACACATACATGTCTTAAAAAAATAATTCTAGGAGAATTAAAAAATGACTGCATTTAATTTAAAAAGTTTGTCCGACGTAGAACTTCTTGCTCAAACTGAAAAAACTGTTCTTCAAGAAAGAGAATGCACCAACCTCGTCTTAGACCACCTCCGAGAAGTGGAGAAAAGGCGACTTTATGCAAAGCTTGGCTTTAGCAGCATGTTTCAGTATTGCACCAAGCACCTCAAATACTGCAATGCCAGTGCCCAGCTTAGGATTGACGCCATGAGGTTGTCCCAAGAAGTTCCATCGATCAAGGCTTCTTTAGAAAATGGGGCTCTTAACTTGTCTACAATTGGGAGTTTTCAGAAGTTTGTTCGACATGAAAAGTCTCAAAAGAAAAATTATACGACTCAAGCCAAAAAAGAATTTATAAAACAAATAGAAAACAAATCTAAAGAAGAAGCGGAGAAGCTATTTTCTGCAATCTCCCCTGGGATGATCCCCAAAGAAAAAAAGAGAGTCATCAGTCCCACTGAGACTGAAATTAAATTTATTGCAAATGACGAACTTCTCAAACTCATGGACCAGATGAAGTGTAAGCTCATTCAAAAAGGCAATCTCAATCCAAGCATTGCAGGGATTATTGAGGCAGCGCTAAAGAAAGCTTTGAAGGTTTCTGGAGGGAAAGTGGAAAGTAAAACTACTTCGCCTGGCGAAGTGACTTCGCTTTCCAGCTCTACTGTCAAAGTAGGTCAAAAGCCAGCTGCCACTTCGCCCAGAGAAGTAGATTCTCAAACTAAAATCCCCACTGTTAAAGTAGCCCAAAAGCTAAAAGCTACTTCTCCAGAAGAAGTAAAAACTGTGCAAAATGCCCCTTCAAAAATAGCGGCCAAAGAAGGGTCTAAAAGTTTAGAGAGTACTTCGCATGGCGAAGCAACTACCCACAATATCACTCAAGCTATTGCAGAGTTTGGGATTTCGAAAATCGAGCCTTATTTGAAGCTATAGACGAGAGTGATGTGAAATTTATTTATTTAATAATTTATATTGACTAACGTTTTTGCTGTGATAATAAACCGCCACGACATCCATTAAATGCTGTTTTTTTCTTTTTCTGATTCTCGTAGTGGCCACAGGCTGCCAAAGCACAAAACCCCCAAAAGCCACACCACACGAAAAAGAATATGAAGAAGAATTCGTAGAACTTTTATCCTTAGACCCCACCTTTGTTTTAGATATCAAATATGCCACTGGCGATAACTTTACACACAAAGTAGTCTATCCTGTTGCAAAGTGTTTTTTGCGAGCAAGTGTCGCACAAAAACTTGTCCTTGTTCAGAGAGATCTCAAAAAACAGGGCTTACGTCTTAAGTTATGGGACTGCTATAGACCTTTTTCTGTGCAGCAAAAATTCTGGGAAATCATGCCAAACGAAAATTATGTTGCAAAGCCTGTCCTCAAAGATGGAGTTCCGGTAGAGGGCTCGAAACACAATCGTGGCGCCGCAGTAGATATAACCCTCATCGACAAAACTGGGAAAGAATTAAAAATGCCAACTCCCTATGATGATTTTACTGAAAAAGCCCACAGAGACTATCCGCACAATTCAAAAACAGCTCAAAAAAACATGAAGCTTTTAGAGTCCTCGATGATGGCTCGTGGGTTTACGCCCTTTCCTACCGAGTGGTGGCATTTTGATGGGCCCGGCTGGGCCAACCATGCGCTCTCTAATTTTCAGATTCAGTCAAAGTAGTTCTACCTTCTGTAGAATTTGGAGAGAAAAAAATACAATCCTATCTTGGAGTTTCTTGGACTTTCCTGGACTATCTTGGAAGAGAAAATTAGAGGTCACCCTTGCCCTCGGCTTTTCCGGAGGTGTGGGACATTCTTTTTATTTTTTGTTTTGTGCGTTTGATCTCACCGGGGACCTCTGACATGATGGCTTTACATTTTGCAAGACGAGTTTTGCCCCGCCTTCTCCAGCTTTTGCCTTTCTTTTGTTTGCTTTCGAGTTCGTCGATTTTCTTTTTCAGCTCTGCTTTGTCTTTTTCGAGTTGGCTGAGGCTACTAGTTGATGTGGAAGTATCAGCAGCAATTGCAGCTTCTAATACATTTATTCTGTTTTCAAGGGGCACATAATTCTTGTAAAAATTATCAATCCCAACTTGTGTTAATTCCGCTATGCTCACTGGAATTTGAAACCATTCACTAACAGCCTTCTTTTTCACAACTTCATCAATAGTTAATGAAATTTGTTTATACTTTATCTTCATGAACTCTCTACTTGCCGAATCAAGTTTTTCTTTATTTTGAGGTGCAGAACTGCTTTGAGCACTTTCAAGTTTTTCTTTTATATTATCTATCTCTGCTCTAATCTCTATTAACTTCGCTAATTCTGCAGCATTCTCTTTTTTACCTGTGTCTATCTTTTCTTTACCCTCCCTTGCAGTTTCTATCGCTGCCTCTTTAGCACGCAACTCCCTTTGCAGGGTCCCCAACTCCTCTAAATCACTTGGTTCAAATCTCTCATCTTCCTCACTGCTGTTGCTAAATTCGCCCGTGCTTGGGTCATCATCAGGACACTCAAGGCTGATCCCACCCAAATGATTGGGGATACTCACATCCAGCGAGCCTGATCCTGCAGTATTGAGTGCCTTGATTGCTTTTATTATTTCTGACAATGAACTGGCGGCATATTTATCACAATATCCGTCGAGTTCTCCACAGGCCTCTTCGAGCTCCCGAATGCGATCTTCCAGGTTCCCCTTGACCTTCTCTAAATCTTCCGCCGAACACTCATTTCGCAGCGCCTCAAGCTTGCTGTTGACATCCCCGATTTTGCTCATCTCTTCGTCGATTTTAGCAAACACCTCACCTAACCCCTCAATATTTCCAAACTGGTCGGAACTCACGTCGACCATTGGGGGTTTGGTTTGAGAGCCTATGAGGTTGAGTACATTGACGCCATTTAAATCATAGAGTCCTTTTTCTTTGATCTCTTTTCCATCAGGGCCAAAGCTGATTTCTTCAATCTGCTCAAGCTTCACTGTTGGAACAGCTTTGATTTTAATTCCACTCTTCACTCCGAGTGTAGAAAGTGCGCCGTTCAATTGCTTAATTCGATCGGTCAAAAACTGCGAAGGGCCACTCATCATAGAAGCAGCTTGCGCCGTAAACCGATCAATCGACGAGTTAGCTCGTTGAATATAATTTTTTCTAAATCCGTCCACTCTCCCAATTTCAGTCCCCAGTGCACGGGAGAGGTTTTGCATCGTAGTCACGCATCCACTCAATCCAAAACATTGCACAGGGATGGTCGGCACAGAAGTTCCAACCACAGAAATATTCATTGCAGACTCTGGGGTCGTACCTTGAATTAAACCACGCATATTGACTTCA
>CAZBEI010000027.1:0-19414 GCA_964490895.1 uncultured Bdellovibrio sp.
GGAAGCCGCCAACTCCACCTCCGCCACCGAAGCCTCCTCCTGGAAAGCCTCCAACTCCACCACCGCCACCGAAGCCTCCTCCTGGAAAGCCACCAAATCCGCCGCCTCCGCCTCCACCGAAGCCTCCACCTGGGAAGCCGCCAAATCCACCTCCTGGAAAGCCTCCAAATCCGCCGCCTCCGCCAAAGCCTCCACCGAAACCTCCGCCGCCAAATCCTCCAGGCGAAAAGGGTCCACCAAACATGGGGATAGCTCCACTATTCCATCCCATGCCGGGTGGAAAAAGTGGGACTCCAAAACCACCTCCAAAAAATGGGGTAGGTGCCATGGGTGCAAGTGGGGACATTCCACCAAATCCGCCTGGAAAGCCACCGAACCCGCCGCCTAGCCCACCACCAAATCCGCCGCCAAAACCTCCGGGGAAACCGCCGCCACCACCAAAGCCTCCTCCTAGTCCTCCGCCAAATCCACCAGGAAACCCACCGAACCCGCCGCCCAGTCCACCACCAAAACCACCACCAAATCCCCCTCCCAGTCCAAATCCCTGCGGGGCAGAGCAAGGCACTCCGAGTTGAATGCACATCGTGATGTATCTATTGTAGTTTGACGCATAACCAGAAACGCTGTTGGCATACATATCAGCCATTGAATTAATCCCAGAAGTATAAGCCAGCGTATTTAACCCTCCCAACACCATGGGTGTGATAGCGCCTAACCCTGCAACCAAGTAATCTCCAAACTTTGGTTCTCTGGGTCTCATGGCTTCGATCAGAGCGCAGTTGGGACACTCGTCATGGAGTTCGCGAATATTTCGCTCGGCTTGAGTTCTTTTGGACTCTAGATTTTCTGATTCAGTTTCTAGATCTTCTGATGCTTGTTCTACAGCCTCTCTCTCGTTTATTTTTTCGACACATTTATGGATGCTCTCCTTACACCAGGGAGATACTACTTCGTTTTCAATCTCAGGATCCATCCGATAGAGCACCAAACAAGTCAGATGACTGGAAGAGCCAAGCTCTTTTATTCCTAACGTACGATTAATGACTTTTATATCTTCTGGACTGCTGCATGCGCCGGAATCATATCTTTTGTAATCACACGCTCTACAATAGCGACTAGACTCCCCATCCCCTTCTTTTTCATATTTTTCCCTTTGTCTCTTCATTGTTTTTTTATTTTGCTCAAGTGCATCCAGCTTCTCGTCAATTTGATTTTTTTCGGCTGTGTACGCTCTCATCCGCTCCTTAAATCCAGTGGGATCATTGTCTTCTTTAGCATGCGCAAGACCTCCAAAATAAAGACTCAATAATAAAATCAAAAACTTCTGGGTTTTCATTACAATCCCCTTCCCGGGCTTAAAAACATCATTGCTCGTCTCTTCAATCATCGGTTTTTATTGAGAAAAACATGAGCTCTGGAGCATAAATTTAAATAGAAGACTATTTTAGTTAATTATAAGCAAAAGGCCTATAAAACTAAAGCGCAAAGAAGAAAACAAAATATAAACTCTTTTAATTTATATTTTGTGACATAAACCCTGATTTGCCTGCGTAACCCATGTCTGGTTTGACACGCAAACCTGACCCTCCTAAACAAATTTTAGGATTACACAACTTTTTATCTCCACTTACTTTCTGCGCAAGTGATCCTTACGCGTGGACACATAGTTTAGGAGAATTTATGGAGATTGTGAATTGCACGGTCACCTAAAGCAACAATTCCGCAAGCACTCAGAAATCTATTTACCCATCCTATTTTTATTTCTATGAGTCTCAATGGCAGCATAAATCATTCGACGAGCACGTTGCATTGCCCCGATTCCTCTTTGGTTTGGCAGTGCGTGTCCCGGATTAAAGGACAAAGCCTCACAATATTTAGGATCCGCCATAGTCGACGTCAGCATTAGTGTAGCCAGTCTCACATATTTTCGGTCTTCGCACTTTCCCCACGGAAGCGCTGCGTTTTCCACGGATGGCATCCCATCCTCATGAAATTGCGCCACCAATTCAAAACAGCCTCTATTCTGAGTGAGGTCAGATACAAGTTGTTCTCCCAAAAAATTCGGTGTTGAGGCTACCGGTGCGTATATGGGAGGATTCTGACAGGGTCGAAACGAATACTTCACAGCACGTTTCTCATCGAATGCATACGGAACCCAGCTGTTGTAGGTCTCTAAAAGAATATTTTTCACTTGCACTGCGCCCAGCCTTCCTACCAATGCACCAACAACTGGCTGAAGCGATTTGGGAATTGTGCTAACGTACTCATCAAAAAATATTTTTCCGGCTATCCCACCGATTTCTGCCGGTGTTTTTCCAGCTTTAGCAGCAGTTTTAGACGCCTCGCCGGCCATTTTTGACGCTTTAATAAATGCCGGATACGACGAAAGATCGTTTGCAAGAAATTCCTCAACGCCGTTGATTGTGATGATGTCAAATGTTTGGTAAGGATTACTGTAGCCAGGCGAAAACAAGCCCGTCGATGTTGTGGGAAATTGCTGTTCTTCAGGAATAATTTCGACTTGTTTTTGGAGATCTTCTGGCAAGAAAATCTTAACGGCCATGCCGTGGACGCCCGGAGCTCTGTCGTCAGCGTTCACATCTGAACTGCCATGAGAAAATCTGGCTATGGCGTCATACGTCACGCCTTCGTTTTTGTTAGGGAAAGCAAATACCCCAACTCGATTCTCAGAAGCAAGGTCATTATCCAAAGACAACTGTGCATATACGCACCCATGTGCTTTTGGATGAGCATCCCGTACATTTCCAACTGTGGCTGAAATCCCGGCAGTCAAGCCACTAATTATCTGATTTTCCTGTTCAATCGTGAGCGGTGTGATTCCCTGCATGGGATCTTCAAGGACATGGAGCTTGATTTCACCGGCCGAAGTGCCGGTCACAAATAAAAGAACAGTAATCAACAGCGAAGAGTGAAGGACATTCATCATAAGGACATTCAAATGATACATATTTTTTTCCTCAAACCAGGCCAATAGCTAATTTAGCTAAACGCGTCAAGGCTTTCTCCTCAACCACACGGGTTTTTTCTAAATGTCAGGTTGGCACTCATAAACCCAGGGTGCCTATAGCTTTTCGGCTGTAATTTAGGGATAATGGCATGGACATCTTCTTACAAAAATCATATTCTTTTTAATAATGAATCTTGAAGATCTAGTAGATTCTATTCTTCAGAATGCTCCCTTAATTAAACCACTGTCTTTACCGTCAGAACGTCAAATGTACGACACGCTTACAAACTTAGGAATAGTTGATCATAGCTTGCTCAGTGTATTGGACGAGCTTTACCTCAATGCAAAGGAACATGGCTCAGAAAAGATTCAGATTTATATAACTAAAGTCTTCAATCACTTTTATTTTGTAATAACTGATTTAGGATCTGGAATTCACTCCACTCTACCAAAAAACAAAAAACTATCTGACACACTTGGCAAGTCGGCCTCTGCCCTGATCCGTCTTGCGTGTGAAGAGGGAATTACCGGAACGGGTGTCGTTGGGCGTGGGATTGGACTTCATTTACTCTCTGATTTTGTAAAAAATCGCCGGGCAGAAAGCCTCATCCTTTCTGACAAAGGGCTCATGATACAAATCGGAAGTTTGTATATGGAAAAAGAAAGTCGTCAATCCATTGCTGGAACCCTAGTAGCTTTGAAACTGGCCCTATGAAAATTTTGCTGAAACAAATCTGTGGGGAGTTTTGTACTGAACGAAAGAATCCGGGCCTGCCCGAACTACTTCGCCTCACCCTTGAAGCTATCCATCTAAAAAAACAAATTGAAATTGATCGCACGGGAGTCCTCATTCTATCTGTTTCTTTCATGAATGAACTTACTTCTACGATTGCTGATAATTGTAATCAAAATGATTTTGAGAAAGCAGTGTCTTTTATTCCACCCCTGGAAGAACTTTACGTTATCCAGATCAAGAGACAGTTTGCACTCAAACGGAAATAAAAATTGGACCGCGCCCCAGACCTTGGACAGTCTAACCTAGTTTTTGTGTAGGGGCTCCTGACCGGTCTCCTATTTTTGTTTTCTAATCTGCCACCCAAGAAGCATTGCTGAAAAATTCACTTTGTAAAAGGGCAGGAGAGACACAAAACCATCGCACTGTATTAGATTGTGTCATCAAAAATTTTGGCTTAGCTCGAGTGATCGTCCCTCTCACAAGCCCATAAATTTTTATAAAGCATACTCTCAATGAGCCCAACTTCCTAGATAGCAAGTGCAACAAGTTGATAGTTTGTCTCGAAAAATAGAGCCGGGTCACAGAATATTTGCTAAGACTTGAGGGTGTCCATCTTAGTAAATGCACATCAACTCCGTCATTCCTTTTCTGCACGTCCCCTTTTTCAGGGGATTTCATTTTCCATATTATCTGGCGAAAGAGTCGGTTTGATAGGACCCAATGGTGCAGGCAAATCCACTTTATTAAAAATTTTAGCCGGTGAGATATCTCCAGATGAGGGAACTCTTTCTACCCAACGAGGGCTTCGCATCGCATACCTGGAGCAGGTTCCCCTGTTTTCGGAGGGATCTTCTGTGCAGTCTGCGATTATGGAGGGAGCTCGTGACCCAAGTGATTTCAAAACCCTCTCTCTTGCAAAGGAAATTCAATCTAAGCTTTCTCTATCCGATTCTCCCATTGATCAGCTTTCGGGAGGGTGGAAAAAACGCGTGGCTTTGGCGCGCGAGCTAATCAAGGAGCCCGATTTACTCTTACTCGACGAACCTACTAATCACTTAGATATTGAAAGCATTCTTTGGTTAGAAGGATTTCTGGCTCAAGCTCCATTTGCAACGTTGACTATCACGCATGATCGACTCTTTTTGCAAAGGGTTTCGAATCGCATTCTTGAATTGGATCGTCGCATTCCAGGAGGGCTTTTTAAAACAGATGGCGATTATGCGACTTATTTGGAAATAAAACAAGAGATGATGGAGTCTCAGGAAAGACAGGAAGTGAGGATCAAGAACACCCTCCGCCATGAGACGGAGTGGCTAAGAAGAGGCGCTAAAGCACGAACCACAAAGCAACAAGCCAGGATTAAAAGAGTGTATGAAATTGAAAAAGAAGCCGAAGAACTCTCTTATCGAAATCAAAACATTACGGCTCGGATTGAATTTCAAAATGCTGAAAGAAATCCAAAAAAATTAATCGAAGTGAAAAAAATTTCTAAAACTTATGGGAGTGAGTTAGTCGTACCCCACCTTGATTTAGTTCTAACACCTAAGAGTCGAATTGGACTCTTGGGCCCCAATGGCTGTGGAAAGTCGACACTGATCAGACTACTCGTTGGAAAAGAAAAACCAGACAGTGGGAGTACGTTTTTTTCCGAGCAGTTGCAGATTGCTTATTTTGACCAGAATCGAGAAAGTCTAGATCCAAATCTCAGCATTCTAAAGACGTTATGCCCACGCGGGGACTTTGTGGATTACCGAGGGACACAGGTGCATATAAAAAGTTACTTGGATCGCTTTCTCTTCGGTCCTGAGCAAATGCAAATGGCTGTAGGAAAAATTTCTGGAGGTGAGCAAAGCAGGATTTTGATTGCAAAACTCATGCTACAAAAAGCAAATGTTCTAGTTCTAGATGAACCCACCAATGATCTAGACATCGCAACACTAGACGTATTACAGGGGGTGCTCCAAGACTTTAACGGAGCTGTTCTCTTGGTGACGCACGACAGGTATTTTTTGGATCAAGTCGCCTCTCAAATATTGGCATTTGGCGAGGACGACAAGGGAAAGAAACAAATCACCTCGTTTACAGGTCTTGAACAATGGGAAACCTGGAATGATCTTCAAACAAAGAAGAAGGATCGGGAGGAGACCCATCTCAAAGGCTCTCAAAATAAGTACACCGCAATTAGAAAAAGAAAACTGAGCTTTAAAGAAACCCACGAATTGCAAAACATAGAGCCAAACATCAAGATAGCAGAAGATAAGATGGCAACACTCACTGCGCTCAGCACTCAGCCTGAGACCCTAAGGAATAGACTTCGCCTGACGGAGCTTTCAAACGAAATGGCTAAGACCCAGGCCGAAATCGATCGTCTCTATGCCCTCTGGGGAGAGTTGGAGAAGTTAAATTTAAAATAACGACCCTGCTGTGTCATTTCGGAGACATTTTTAGAGAAGAGAGGGAGGCGGTTTAAAACTAAAAATCCCCTTCTTCCTCAAAATCTCTTTTGATATTATCAATCAAAGATTCCGCAGCCTCTGCATCCATTTCAAAATCATCCACCGTTTCGTCAAGGTCCAGGTCGGTAATCACTTTTGCAAAATCTTTATCACTGTTTAAATCCAACCGGATGGCTTCGATGTATTTGTCAGGATACTTCGACACCAGCTCTTCGATGTAGCGATTGAGTTTCTTTTCTTTTAAAATCAGCTGTTTTCGCTTAATTTTTTCCAATTTTTAATGTAGTGCAACCTGCAATAACCTTGCGTGGTCGCTAAACCATCGCAAGCCACTTCGCGACATACGGCGTTCCCAGCAGAATCAAATTCTCGTCGGCTCAATCGGCTTGGGGTCGCTTTGGTTTTTTTTGCTGGTTTTCTAAGAGGTTTTTTGGCTTCTTGGATAGCCACAAGAGCAGGCGTGACCGCCAGAGATGGCTTTTCTAGAGGAGGGGTCATTTTACTCGAGAGTTCTGCCTTTTTCCCTTTTGCAGGGCTCTCCTTTTGAGGCAGAGGATGTGGCTTTACCCGAGTCCCCAAAAGAAGATTTTTTATAGCCACAAGCTTTGAGGGCTTTTTCTCTGCAACCTTACTTTTTTGAAGTTTACCTTTTTGATTTCGCATGAATTTCTTGTGTGCCATGTAATACAAACTCAGTCAACTTTATTTATTGATTAGATCTCTCCTGGAGATACTCTATTTTTTCGAAGTGATTTTATCAACTTAACGAATTAACGCGTTTCTCTATCTGGTAATTCAATTTTTTTTTGAGGTAACTTCCAAAAACAGAGGAAACTCATGGATTAAAAAAGAATAGTTGAAAATCTAGGGGTCTTAGCCGAAGAAAAGGAACAAAAACTAGAATTGATTGCCCCAACTTCAATCACAAGAGACATTGATCTGCACTGAAGTTTTTAAAGGGATTAATGTAAGATACAACTCCCAGGCTTTTTGACTTGCTTTTATAGCCTTCAGAAAAAACGAATAGACCCCTATCTGTTTTATCTGAAGTGTGGTATCTTAAAAACATGCCTCACCAGCGGACCAGATATGCTCGAACTTTAGTGCAAAAAGCTCTTTCTTATAGCCCCATTGTTGGGATCATAGGTCAAAGGCAAGTTGGAAAAACAACCCTTCTAGAAAAATGTGCCAATACTTATATCACCTTCGACAAAGAGAGTTCTTTGTTGGAGGCAGAGTCTAATCCAGAGCTATTTATCCAATATCAAACCATCCCTTTTGCAGTGGACGAAGCTCAACTTTGTCCGAGGCTTTTTCCAGCGCTTAAAGAAAAAGTCAGAACCAACAAAAAGCCTGGACAATATTTACTTTCAGGATCTGTTCGTTTCACTAGCCGTGAGGCCATACGCGAGTCACTTACAGGAAGAATTATTTCTGTCGAATTAATACCTTTTACGATCAGTGAAATTTATAACAGAGAGTTGCCCCACACGATCGAAAAACTATTAAAAATAAAAAAACCATTAGAATTAGAAAAATGGGCAGAATTAGCTCATAAAAACTGCTCTGAAAATACATTTCAATACTATTTAAAAACTGGAGGTTTGCCAGGGATATGCTTTTTTAGAGAAACCTCAATTCGAACAAATAAATTTGAAAATCATATCAACGCACTTCTGAATCGAGATCTTAGATTGGTTTCAAAAACAAATCTTCCATACGCTTCTTTGCGTGCTCTTTTAGAGTATTTAGCAAAAAATCAAGGCAATTCATTTGAACTTAAAGAAGCTTCTCGTTTTTCTCAAATTTCTCCTATTTCAATAAAAAAAATACTTTATGCGTACGAAGCTTTGTTTCTCATTAGGCCTGTTTTAAGTATTCCAGGCGGCGAAAAAAAAATGACCTATTTCTTCGAAGATCAGGGATTCGCTACGTGGATAGGTAATTCCGGAGCTAATCCCGCCTACGATATCACACGGGGGCTTTATGCGAATCTAAGACAGGAGTATTTTTATAATCCAAAAACAAATGGAAAAATACAAACCTATCGAACTAAAAATGGGGTCTATGTGCCACTGGTATTTAGTTCTCAGGATGTAATGCTGGGTGTGATTTCGACGGCTGACTCTTATCCAGCTCCTAAAACCCTAGCTGGTGCACAAGCTTTTTTGAAAAAATATCCACTTTCTAAAGTGATTATTGCGACACGTGGAAAAGAGGCCATTTTTAAAACACGACAGATATTTTTTATTCCTTATCATTTTTTGGTTTAGGGGCCAATCGCAAGTGAGAGGCGCATCACGCAGTGCGCTCTAATATAAATATTATTATAGTCAAGTATTAAGATCTCTCACTTTATTTATTGATTAGATCTCTCCTAAACTCTTTCAGTCAAACAGGAGCTTGAAAACCTTTATTTTTAGGGCCTTACTAACCCTTTCCCTGACAAAATCTCCTTCTGCCTACAATCTCCTTCTGCCTAGAACTAAACTATATTGCCCATTATACCGACAATATCAGAGAGGAAATCAAGCAATGAAACGACTCATATTTGTTCTACCAATAACAGTTATTTATTTTTCACTTAGCTTGAATGCGCCATTATTTGCTTGGGCAAAAATTTCACCCAAACCAATAGCAGCTCCAAAACCCACTACAACACCCAAACCAACACCCACTACAACACCCAAACCAATAGCAGCTCCCACGACTTGCACGGATGCTGAGACTGACACAGTAATTGATACAGTTACCATAAAAGGTGGCGCTGTGCTTTCAGAAACTGTGCTTAATATATCAATCAAAAATGGGATTAAGAACAGAAGCATAACAAGGCTTTTAAATTATTGTGGAACCCTCAATGCACCGTTGTTTCCAATAATTCAAGAAGTGACAATAACAGACTGTAGGCCGCCATTTAAAACTATTGAAAAAAGAACCATAATTTTTAGATATAACCTATTAGACCCATGTAACCCAATTCTGATAGAAATCTCAACCTATATAGACATTGATGGAGATGGAACAGTTGATCGAGTTGAACATTCTGCTCAATAGTTAAAATTAATTGCATCTGCATGAAACAACTACCCGTCTTTTAATCAGGGTGCCAGGAAAAGCTCAAATTTTTTTAAATATTAATTCTAAATTCGCTATATTATTCTTTTTTCTCTTTATCAGAAGTACAGTCAGGTATTGTGTGGGAAAACTATATCTAGTCAACTGCTCACTCTCATCTTTTAATTTACAATAAAGAGGACCTGCATCTTCCGAACTGCGCCCCCCACAGGCAAAAGGAACGAAGATAGTGGGCCTAGACTCAAATACTTGAGCTTGACTGGACAGAAACTCCCCGTTAATGTGCTTTTCTTTATGAATGACGGGATGAATGACGGGCATGAAATGACAGGCATGAAAATTTTTTTACGTGAAATCAAAGACCAGGAAACAACACTTCAGTTTACTCAGGCAGATCCCTGGGTAAAAGAAGCGGTCTTTCGAATTGACGAAAAGCTGGAGAACGAAACGCCTCAAATGAACTCAAAACGATTCATAGAAGTACAGTTCTCCCTAAAGAGGGAAAACGAAGTCTACTGGGTCTCTGGCACGATAGAAACCCAAATTCGATTGGTCTGTAGCAGGTGTGCAAATTTTTACCTCTTTTCCTGTAGCCCAAACTTTTGCACTTTGTACTGCAAAGACCCCACCCTAACTGAAATTGGATCGCTGGAAAAAAATCAGCATCAACGTGGGGGAGCTGAGGAGGGGGATAGAGTAGAGTTTGAAAAAGACATGGATATCACTTATATTTCTGCAGATTTTATCGACCTGTCAGAAATTGTCAGCGAACAACTTTTGCTTCAAGTTCCATTTCAACCCCTCTGCAACGAAAACTGCAAAGGAATATGTATTCAGTGTGGGAAGGATCTCAATTTAAACCCCTGTGATTGCCCTAGAAAAGTGGACGTCCTCCCTTTTTCTGTGTTAAAAAACCTAGGGCCTATCAAAGTATTAAGCAGAGAATAGGAGAGAGAATGGCCGTTCCGAAGAAAAAAGTTTCCAGAAGTAGAAGAAACATGCGCCGATTTGCAAGCGGAAATCGACTTGAGAAAGTGGCAATCGTCCTTTGCCCCTCCTGTCATGAGCACAAACGACCGCATCGAATATGTACTTGCGGATACTATGACCAGAAACTAGTACGAGCCCCTAAACCCCAAAAAGAAGTAGAACAAACACAAACATAAAACCTATGCACAAGCTCATCTTGGATGTGATGGGAG
Organism: uncultured Bdellovibrio sp.; assembly: GCA_964490895.1. GTDB lineage: Bacteria > Bdellovibrionota > UBA1018 > UBA1018 > UBA1018 > JACRAO01. Next base: position 10,441 of record CAZBEI010000027.1, read on the forward strand.
GGGATTACGCCCCACTCGCTAACTTGGAAGGTGCTCTTCTCTCACTGCCTAAAATAAAGGGTCATCTCTACTTAGTAGGAGACGCCAAAGTCATTCAACACCACCTGCAGAAAAGGCGATTCAAACCTTTGGCACAGGCGCTGGAAAAAAAAGTTTTTATTACCCATGCGCAGTCAAACATAGAAATGGGAGACTCAATCAAAGCCATTCGCAGCAAACCGGGAGCTTCGATCAATCTGGGTGTTTTGCAGGCAGCCGCGGATTGGAAGGCTAAAACTCCTTCTGCTTTTATCAGCGCAGGCCACTCGGGCGCGATGATGGCTTCGAGCCTACTCCACATGGGGAGACTCCCGCACATTGAACGCCCTGCCATTGCTATAAAGCTGCCCACAGTAAACGCTGATGGCTGTATTTTGATTGATGTTGGCGCAAATGTAGATTGCAAACCCGAACACTTGAGAGATTTTGCACTCATGGGCACCCTCTTTGCCCAAGTCGAGAGAAAAAACTCGTCCCTCCCAAAAATAGGCCTCCTCTCCAATGGCGAAGAGCGCTCCAAAGGCAATGAACTCACCCGTAAAGCTTTGGAGCTTTTAGAAAATCTCCCGTTTTTCCAAGGGGCTACTCGCTATGGAGATTTTGTAGGATATGTCGAAGGAAAAGAAATTTTTAGAGGTAAGGTAGACGTCGTCGTCACCGATGGATTTGTTGGCAACCTCGTTCTAAAATCCCTAGAAGGCCTGGGCATGACGGTGGCCGCACTCCTCACTCAAGAAGCTAAGAAAAATCCTCTCGCTTCACTTGGTTTTTTATTTTCGCTCGGAATTTTATCAAACCTCAAAAAAAAACTCGACTATGCAGAATATGGTGCAGCTCCACTCTTAGGAGTTTCGGGCTATGCTTTTATTTGCCACGGCAGAAGCAAATCTAAAGCTATCATGAATGCCCTCTTGCGAAGTCAATCAGCCCTCGAAAGCCGGTATATTGAAAAATTAGATTTAGCCTTGCAAAACCTCTCTATGGTAAAGGGACTGCCATGAGCTCACTTCTTTACGCCTCCCGCATTACGGGAACAGGTTCGGCTTTTCCAGAAAAATGCATGACAAATTTAGATTTTCCAGCGTCTTTGAACACCAGTGCAGACTGGATTCAGGAAAGAACAGGAATCTACGAACGCAGGATTTCTAACCTTGAGAACAAAAATGAACACAATTCCTCTTTAGGAGTCTCGGCATCAAAAAAAGCTTTAGAAATGGCAGGTAAAAAACCCTCAGATATTGACACAATTCTTTACTGTACTTGCTCTCCTGACACGATTTTGCCGTCTTCGGGTTGCTGGCTCCAGACGAAACTAGAGGCCAACCGTGCTTGGGCCATTGATTTGAATGCTGCGTGTTCAGGATATGTCTACGGTTTAGCCATGGCTGACCAGTTGATCCGCACTGGATTTTCTAAAACGGTCTTAGTGGTTGGAGCTGAGGTTTTAAGTTCATTTGTGAATTGGCAAGACCGCAGTTCGTGCATTCTTTTTGGAGATGGGGCTGGGGCATCACTGGTAGAGCAAATCCCTGCAGATTCTCCTCGCAAAATTCTCTCCAGCCACCTTAAAACAGAGGGCGCACTTTGGGAGTTATTTCATATCCCCGCGGGGGGATCAAGCGAGCCTGTGACCCCTCTACACATCGAAAAAAATCTCAATAAAATGCACATGAAAGGCAAAGAAATTTTTAAAGTTGCAGTCAAAACTTTGAGTGATTTTGCCATTCAAGCGCTCGAAGCAAATGACCTCAAACCCTCAGAGCTCAATTGGTTTATCCCCCACCAGGCCAATTTGAGGATCATCGAAGCGGTAGCCAAAAGGATTGGGTTCCCCATGGAAAAAGTGATTGTCAACATTGATCGCTTTGCCAACACTTCGGCAGCTACGATCCCTACCGCTCTTGACGAAGCAGTCCGGAGTAAAAAAATCCTGCCAGGACAAACCGTTCTAATGGATGTTTTTGGAGCAGGGCTAACCTATGGGAGTTTACTTTTAAGATGGTAGCTGCACTTTTTCCGGGCCAAGGATCTCAGCATGTTGGAATGGGCAAAGACTTTTTTGATAACTTCAAGATTGCTCGAGAAATTTTCGAAGAAGCCTCAGATGGCCTCAAACTCAATCTAAAAAAAATTTGCTTTGATGGATCCGAATCTGATCTTTCTCTTACAGAAAACACTCAGCCCTGCCTTTTGACTGTGAGTTTTATTTCTTACAAAATAGCTGAACTTGAACTTGGTTTTAAGCCAGATATTGTGGCAGGCCACTCGCTTGGAGAATACACCGCACTCGTGGCTGCGGGGAGCGTGCCATTGAGGCAAGCCGTCCAATGGGTTAGAGAACGTGGTGTGGCCATGCAAAAAGCAGTGTCACTGGGCGATGGAGCGATGGCTGCTATTTTAGGTTTAGAAGATGCGGGAGTCGAAAACCTCTGTGCAAAAGCAGCAGCATTGACAAAATCTACTCTAGTGCCCGCTAACTATAATGCGCCAAACCAACTCGTTATTTCAGGTTCCAAAACCGCAATCGAAGCTGCTTTAAACCTCCTCAAAGAAAACCCTGAGTTTTCGAAGGGAAAAGCAATCCCACTGGATGTCAGTGCGCCCTTTCATTGTCCGCTCATGGAACCTGCTAGACAAAAAATGGCCGAACTTTTCTCGAAACTCGAACCCTCAGAGCAGCCTGGCGCTCTGATCTGTCCTTATGTTCCCAATCAAACCGCAAGACCGACTCAAGAAAAAGGCGTAATTTTAGATTTACTGATAGAACAAATCACACACCCTGTGCTGTGGAAACAATCCATTCTAAAAATGCATGAGACAGGCACTCAGACTTTTATCGAATTTGGGCCTGCTCAAGTCCTCCAGGGACTGAGCAAACGGATTGCCAAATGGCTCGGGCAGCCATTAAGCACTTTAGGATGTAGTGATTCGAAATCTTTGAGGGAACTCAAGTGGAAATAAAAAAAAGAGTAGCACTGGTGACTGGAGCTTCGAGAGGAATCGGAGCATCGATTGCAAAAGCTTTAGCTCAAGAAGGCTATATTGTTTTCATCAATTACGCCTCCAGCCAAGAAAAAGCCCTTGCTCTTCAAAAGGAAATTCAAACTTTGGGTGGCGACTCGGAGCTTTGTAGGTTTGATGTTTCGGACTCCGAGCAAGTGGATCGAGAATTTGAGCGTATCTCCAAACATACTGGAGAGCTATCCGTGCTCGTCAATAATGCAGGAATAACTTTAGATTCTCTCCTTTTGCGACTCAAAGATGAGGCTTTGGACAAAGTCCTTTCAGTCAATTTGAAGGGCACCATCTACTGCACCCGTGCGGCTGCCAAACAAATGCTAAAAGCCAAACAAGGAGGGAGCATTATCCAAATTTCCTCAGTCATTGCTGAAAATGGAAACGCCGGACAATCCGCTTATGCGGCCACTAAGGCAGGAGTCATTGCATTTAGCAAAAGTATTGCAAAAGAGTTAGCGTCGCGTCAGATACGGGTCAATGTCATTACACCAGGATTTATTCAAACAGACATGACTCGAGCCTTGACGGATGCACAAAAAGAAGCGATCCTGCGCACAATCCCCTTGGGATCTTTTGGAACCCCAGAAGATGTTGCCTCATTGGTGGTGTATTTGGCTTCGCCTCGTGCTAGGTACGTGACAGGCCAAGTCATTGGAGTCAATGGCGGGATGTATATGTAAATTTTTGATGGGAGCTTATATTTTGAAACCCAAAAGGAGAAAACCATGTCTGCTTCTGTAGAAGAAAGAGTCCGAAATATTATTTGTGATCAACTTGCTGTCGAACCCGAAAAAGTCATTTTAGGAGCTTCTTTTATTGATGATCTGGGCGCTGACAGTTTAGACATCGTAGAACTCGTCATGACCATGGAAGAAGAATTCGACCTAGATATCCCCGACGATGACGCTGAAAAAATGAAAACCGTGGGAGATGTCATTAAGTACATCGCCACCAAAACAACTCATTAAAAAATGCGGCGCGTACTTGTTACAGGGATGGGTGCGATCACCCCGCTGGGCCTCGGAGCTCCTGAAACCTGGAAAAATGCGTTAGAAGGGAAATCAGGGGTTGGACTGATCACTCATTTTGACCCAAAAAACTCCCCTGTTCGAATTGCAGCAGAAGTTAAAAACTTTGATGTCACGAGACCGTGTGGGCCTTTTAGTCCATCCCCAGAGGTCACTATCACTCAAGCTGCAAATCTTAAAGAAGCCAGACGTGTGGGAAGATTTTGCAACCTTGCACTTGGAGCCGCAGTAGAAGCTTATGGTGACTCAGGTCTTGATACTTTTCGCCAGAAAATTTCGCCAGATCGAATGGGAGTCAATATTGGGGCTGGAATGGGGGGGCTCCCCGAAATTCAAGAAGTCTGCACTGAGTTTTTGGCAAAAGGTTATAAGAGAGTGACTCCTTTTTTTATTCCCCAATCGATCCCCAATATGGCCTCAGGACAACTCAGTATTTTACTCAACCTGCAGGGCCCCAATTTATGCAATGTCACCGCGTGCTCTTCGAGTGCTCACAGCCTTGGCGAGTCCTTTAGAATAATCCAAAATGGAAAAGCCGATATCATGTTTGCGGGTGGAGCAGAAGCGGTGATCTGTGGACTAGGGATTGCTGGATTTGCTGCCATGAAAGCCCTCTCTACAAGAAATGAAACTCCCGAAAAAGCTTCTCGGCCTTTTGATCTCAGTCGAGATGGATTTGTCATGGGCGAAGGAGCAGCAGTGCTCGTCCTAGAAGAATACGAACTTGCTCGTTCACGTGGTGCCAAGATCTATGGAGAAATAGTGGGCTATGGCTTGAGCGGAGACGCCTACCACATGACAGCCCCTTCTCCAGAAGGAGTGGGTGGTGAGAAAGCCATGAGGCTTGCTTTAGGTGACGCCAAACTTGAGGCCTCACAAGTGGGCTATATCAACGCCCACGGCACTTCGACTCCTGCGGGAGATATCGAAGAAGTGAAAGCCATTTCTAGACTTTTTGGAAATGAATCCATCTGTGTCAGTTCCACAAAATCCATGACTGGACACCTACTCGGCGCAGCGGGCGCATTAGAAGCTGCTTTCAGTATTCTGGCCTTAAGAGACGGAAAAATCCCACCTACGATTAACTTAGAAAATCTCGATCCAGTCGCGCGTGAGACCGGAATTTGCTTTACTCCAAACACAGCGATCGAACGAGAAATCCGTTTTGCGATGTCCAATAGTTTTGGATTTGGCGGCACCAACGCAAGCTTGATTTTTGCAAAGATCTAGAACTTTGGAATAGTTTTTGCTCTGTCTAAGCTGTAAGAAGGAGTAGTTTTATGCAAAAAAAGAAGCTTAAACCCATAAAAATTCCATCTGCACGAGCAGAAGATCAATTTGTAACCCGAAAAATGCTCTGGCTTGTCCGTGATGAACTCAAGTCTGATATCCGGGCTCTGGATAGGAAAATCGGATCTATTGACTCAAGAGGGGACTCTCTAGAATCAACCATTAAGCAAATAAATGTAAAGCTCGAAGAAATAAGCGTGGACAATCACCGCATGCATATTTTGCTAGAGGAACAAAACTCCAACAACAGAATTGTATTAGAAGGACTCCAAGCTCTTTGGCAAAGACAAGAGAGAATCGAACGACATATTGGTCTTCCTAAATAGAAGAGCTCTCAATCCCGCAGGTAATGGCAAGAATATCCACCTGGATTTTTTTCAAGGTATTTTTGGTGAAACGCCTCTGCCTTATAAAACTCTTGTGCTGGAACAATCTCTGTCACTATTTTATTTTTCCATTTGCCTGATTTTTCAACTTTTTCTTTGACCTGAAGTGCGATCTTTTTTTGTTCTTCCGACCCATAAAAAATAGCGGATCGGTATTGCGTTCCCACATCATTGCCTTGGCGATTGGATGTGGTCGGGTCGTGTAATCTAAAAAAATACTGCAAAAGCTCTGCATAGGAAATCTTTCCAGGATCAAAGACAATTTTTACTGCCTCCGCATGGCCTGTATTTCCTTTTTTTACTTTTTCATAGACGGGTTCTGGCAAAGCTCCCCCCGTATACCCAGCTTCCGTTTCTAAAACTCCAGGCAGTTTTCTGAAAATTTCCTCCACTCCCCAAAAGCAGCCTCCTGCAAAAATAGCGGTAGAGTGATTTTGAAAAAGCCCCAAGTATTTTTCATAGCCTTCTTCTTTTAATTTCTCTAAAGGCACAAATCTCAAAGAAGCAGAATTCATGCAATACCTCAACCCAGTTGGTGCTGGGCCGTCTTCGAAAACATGCCCCAGATGCGAGTCGCCATATTTAGACCGAACCTCAATACGCTTAAAAAAAAGCTTACCTTCTTGTCGTTTTATAAGATTGTCTGGTTCAATCGATTTAAAAAAACTGGGCCACCCTGTTCCAGAGTCATACTTGTCTAAAGAACTAAAAAGAGGCTCTCCTGAAACAATGTCGACATAGATCCCAGATTTTTTATTATCCCAATAGGTATTTTTGAACGGGGGCTCAGTTCCCTCTTTCTGAGTCACTTCAAATTGTTCTGGAGTGAGTTTTTTTTTCAGTTCTTCGAGTGCAGGTTTTTTATACATCGTAAAATCCTTTGCAAAAGAAAATGTTGAAAATAGAGTAACTGCTGACCCGTTACAAAATATAAAGACCCATAGAAACATGAGGTGTGAGTCTAGCATAACTCCTAGAATAGGCAAACACCCTGCATGCATTAGGGTTGGCAGAGGATATTTCGTTACTCGCTAAGGATGATATTTTAGGGAAAAAACTTCAAGATATGGCGCTTGTTCCTAAAAAACGAGCTCCCAAAAGAATCTCATAAAATGAAAAACAAAGATCAAAAACATATTGAAGTGTGGGCAGATTGGGATATTTTAAGTTCGTGCCAACTCATGGGGATTTTAACTGCAAATCCTGGTCGCGAAAAAGAAATTTTTTCGTTCGAATATGACCCCTCTTGGTTAAAAAACCCAAAGTCACTTGTCCTGGATCCTTCTTTAAAATTATTTTCAGGGAAGCAATTTGTCCCTGAAAATCTTAAAAACTTTGGCACCTTTCTAGATTCTGCTCCCGATCGCTGGGGCAGAACGCTCATTCAAAGAAAAGAAGCATTAAGTGCCAAAAAAGAAAAGCGACCTGAGCTCAGGCTTTTTGAATCCGACTATTTACTCGGTGTCTATGATGCCCATCGCATGGGCGGACTCCGGTTTAAATTCAAAGACGGACCTTTTTTGGACAATCATAAACACGACACAACTCCACCATGGATAAAACTCAGGGAGCTAGAAGCCATCAGTTTAAAATTAGAAGAAGCAAATATCGAGAAAAATCCTCAATACTCCGAGTGGTTGCAAATGCTCTTTGTCCCTGGATCTTCGTTGGGTGGAGCACGCCCAAAAGCAAGCGTGACTGACCCCAACAATCACCTTTGGATTGCAAAATTTCCGAGTTGCAGTGACGATCATGATGTTGGAGGATGGGAATACATTGTACATGAACTTGCCAAAAACAGTGGGGCCAGTTATCTTGAAATGATCAATTTACTTATTGAGCTTGGATCAAAACCCAATGCAGATCTTGAAGAACTATGGAAGAGAATTGTTTTTTACGTCTGTGTATCCAATACCGATGACCATCTGAGAAATCATGCTTTTTTGCTCAGTCAAGAAGGTTGGATTTTATCCCCGGCCTATGACATGAACCCCAACGAATTTGACTCTGGTCTTTGTCTGAACATATCGGAAACCAGCAATGACCTAGATTTAGAACTTGTCCTCGAAGTTTCTGAGGCATTTAGGGTAAAAAAAGAACGGGCTAAAGCCCTGATTCAAAAAATTAAAAAAGAGGTCTCTCAATGGCAGACACTGGCAAAACAATTAGGCATTCCAGAAAGAGAACAAGACCGCAAAGCCAAGGCATTCGAAAAAGCAATTTAACCCTTTTCCTGTATATAACCCTAATGCTAAGTTAGCTGTCACGTATGAGATCTGAAATCCCAACCACATTTACAAAACTCCTGGGCTGTGCTTATCCCATCATTGGTGGGCCCATGTTTTTAGTGAGCGACCCCGAGCTTGTTGCAGCCGTAAGCAACGCTGGCGGCATCGGTGGCATGCCCTCTCTTAATTGGAGAACTCCGGAGCTTTTTCGAAAGGCCATCCAAGAAGTAAAAAAACTAACGGACAAGCCTTTTGCAGTCAATCTCATCGTCAACCAGGCAAACTTACGACACAACGACGATCTTAAAATCTGCGTCGAAGAAAAAGTGCCTTTTGTGATCACCTCCCTTGGCAGTCCGAAAGACACCATTCAAAAAATGCATGCCGTCGGGTCTAAAGTTTTTTGTGATGTGACCACTTTAGCTTATGCCAAAAAAGTAGAAGATTTAGGTGGAGATGGGGTAATCGCCGTAAGCGCCGGAGCAGGTGGACACGCAGGGCCGATCACTCCATTAGTACTGATCCCCTACTTAAAAAGGCATCTCAAAATCCCCGTCGTTGCAGCTGGGGGGATTTCTACCGGAGCTCAACTTGCCGCGGCACTTGCTCTAGGAGCCTCTGCGGTGCAAATTGGAACTCGGTTTATTGCAAGTCAAGAAGCCAAGGTGGACGAAAATTACAAAAAAGCGATTCTTAATGCAGACCCCGAAGACATCATCCTCACTAAAAAAATCTCGGGAACCCCACTTTCTGTGATCAAAACCTCTTATGTCGAAAAAATGGGCACAGAACTCAGCTGGGTCGAGCAAAAACTGATTAAAAACCCTAAGACTAAAAAATACATGCGGATGCTCAGAAACTGGATTGGCTCAGAAAGCCTCAGAAAAGCCATCACAGGGCACACCTACAAAGAAGTTTGGTCTGCCGGACAGGGAGTCGGATTGATCGACGAAATTTTGCCTGCTCAAGAAATTGTTCAGAAACT
>CAZBEI010000028.1:0-16811 GCA_964490895.1 uncultured Bdellovibrio sp.
TTCTGATCAATGTGGGTTTACTCCAGAACCCAAGAAGTCTATAAGTAAACTTTGTGTTTCCAAAGCAAGGTGCCCGGGGAAGCAAACATGTGATGTAAAAATAGTTTCTGTAAAACGAGCCGATTATAGGCCGCAGGTAAACATACTGCCAACGGATATGACAGAGTTGTTTGCTGAAACACAAAAAGGCCAGGAGGAAACACCACGGGACCAGCAATTGCTAGATGTCTACCGTTGTGAATGCCAATGTGGAGATCGTTCTGAAATTGAAACAATAGGGATTAGCGATGAACCTTGTAATCCTGATATGGACAGCTGGAAAATGGTAGGACTTGCTGAAAAAATATTTAAAGCCAACTTAAATAGCGATCTTGGACTCCCGTTAAGTGATGAAAGCAAGGAGTACCTGGGTTGGGTTGGGCCGATAGGTAAAAACCAAGATGAGAGATGTAAGGATACTAACAATGAGGATGCGGTAGTAACTTGTTATATCTACGATAGAACAAATACAAATTGCGAGCTACCTTCTCCACCTGAGCTAACAGGAAAAACATGTCCTCCGCCAGTTGAAAAAGACACGCCCACCTCACCGCCTAAAAATGAGCAGTGATTTGAGTTCCCTTTATTACTTCTTCCCCTTCGTATTATCTCTTGGGCTATTTTTTTCGAGCAGGCTGCGTTTGAGAGACACATTTTCTCTACGGGTCTCGGCTAAGATTTCTTCGATGGCACGGAGTTCGTCTTCGAGCTCCCACTTTGCCATCATTGTGACAGCCATGTCTTCGTGAGACTCAGGCTGCTTCATAGTTTCATGGACTTTGATTTTATGTTTGAGACCTAATGAGCGTTTTAAGAGCTCAAATTTTTGAGTTTTTTCCATAGCCATAGATAGAAAGATACTTCCTAGCGGAGGATTGTCCGTAGTACGTAGGGCAAAATTCCACTATGACGGAAGTATTCTAATTCATTCGGTGTGTCAATCCTACAAAGAGTGGAGAGGGTTTTTCTGGTGCCATCCGGTTTGGTCATTTTTACAGAGACCGTTTGCGCTGTTTTAATTTCTTTTAACCCTGTTATATCAAAGAGTTCTAGGCCGGTGACTCCTAGAGAAGTAGCTGATTCTCCAGGCATAAACTGTAAAGGCAAAATTCCCATTCCCACTAAATTGGAGCGATGGATTCGTTCGAAACTTTCGGCAATGACTGCTGTGATCCCTAAAAGTTTTGGGCCTTTCGCAGCCCAATCTCTCGAAGAGCCGGTTCCATATTCTTTTCCAGCTATAATAAGGAGAGGCACTTTTTCGGAGAGGTAGTGCTGTGAGGCTTCAAAAATACTCATCTGCTTTCCGTCTGGGAGATGCCTTGTCACTCCGCCTTCAATGCCAGGAACCAGTTTGTTTTTGAGTCTGATATTGGCAAAAGTCCCGCGCACCATGACTTCGTGGTTTCCACGTCTGGAGCCATAGGAGTTAAAATCTTTGGGATCGCATCCCAAGCCAATCAAATACTCTCCTGCAGGAGAGGCTTTGTTAAAAGACCCAGCCGGAGAAATATGATCCGTGGTGACGGAGTCACCCAAAAGTGCCAAAACGCGTCCTTTTTGAATATCGACAAGCGGGGCTGGGTTTTTTTGAATTTCTGCAAAAAACGGTGGTTCTTTGATGTAAGTAGATTTTGAGTCCCACTGATAGAGGTCTCCAGATGGGATTTTGAGCTCATTCCAGCTTTGATCTCCAGAAAAAACTTGGGCATAGCTTTTTTTAAATTGTGAGGAAGTCACAAACTTTTCTACATACTGAGAGACTTGTTCGGGCGAAGGCCAAATTTCTTTTAAGTAAACAGGCTTTCCTTGCGTGGTTTTCCCGAGCGGTTCTTTTGTTAAGTCAATGTCGATATTTCCAGCCAATGCATAGGCCACAACTAAGGGTGGGGATGCGAGGTAATTGGCTCTCACTTGGGCATGGACTCGGCCTTCGAAATTACGATTTCCGGAGAGGACGGCACTGACCACTAAATCTTCTTCGGTGATCTTTTTTGCAATGGGTTGAGACAAAGGGCCACTGTTTCCAATACAAGTGGTACATCCATAGCCCACTAAATAAAATCCAAGACTTTGAAGTTCACTCATCAGGCCTGATTCAGTGAGATAATCGGTGACGACTTTAGATCCTGGTGCCAAAGAGGTTTTAACCCACGGCTTGGTTTGTAATCCTAAGGCCACTGCATTTTTTGCCAAAAGCCCTGCTGCAACTAAAACAGAAGGGTTTGAGGTGTTTGTGCAACTGGTAATGGCTGCGATCACCACAGAACCATGGCCAAGTTCGTTGAGTTTGACTTCTTTAGGGCCTAAAAATTCTTTAAAGGAAGTACTCACGTTTTTAAGCGAAACGCGATCTTGAGGTCTTGAGGGCCCGGCCATAGAGGGTTCTACGGTAGAGAGGTCAAGAGCTACAATGTCTGTATAATGAGGTTCAGGTTGATCGGCCAAATAAAAGAGGCCTTGTTCTTTAAAATAAGCTTCGATGAGTGGGATTTTTTCTTCTCTGCCCGTCAACTTAAAATAAGCCATTGTTTTTTCATCCACGGGGAAGAGCCCAATGGTGGCCCCATATTCGGGAGCCATGTTGGCAATAGTGGCGCGATCTGCCAAAGATAAACTTTTAAGTCCGGGCCCAAAAAACTCGACAAATTTTCCGACGACTCCTTTTTTTCTTAAAATTTGAGTGACTGTTAAGACTAAATCAGTAGCTGTGGTGCCTGTGGGTAGTTCGCCTGACATCTTAAAACCAATCACTTGTGGGATCAGCATGGAACAGGGCTGACCCAAAAGTGCAGCTTCGGCTTCGATCCCGCCCACTCCCCATCCTAAAACTCCCAAGCCATTGATCATTGTACTGTGCGAATCTGTGCCCACCAAAGTGTCCGGATAAATCCAACCTTCTTTGTTCGTCATCGCTATATGGGAGAGGTATTCTAAGTTGACTTGATGGACGATCCCAGTGTCTGGTGGAACGACTCTAAAATTTTTGAATGCATTCTGGCCCCATCTCAGAAACTGATAGCGCTCCTTATTACGCTCAAACTCTAAGTCCGCATTGGTTTTAAAAGAATCAGGTGCCCCGTATTGATCTACTTGTACAGAGTGGTCAATCACAAGGTCAGCAGGCTGCAAAGGGTTGATGCGGTTGGGGTCTCCGCCTAGTTTTTTTATGGCAGATCGCATTGCAGCTAAGTCTGCAATGGCTGGCACCCCGGTGAAATCTTGGAGTAACACTCGGGCTGGCATAAATTGGATTTCATGGCTTGGTTCAGCCTTGGGGTTCCAGTTGATGAGGGCTGCAATATGCTCCTTTTTTACCATTATATCGTCTTCGAATCTCAGGAGGTTTTCGAGTAAGATTTTTAAGGAAAAAGGGAGGTGGGTAATATTTTTAACTTTTTTTAGGGAATGGTACTTATAAGAAGTGCTTCCGACTTTTAAAGTTGAGTTTGTTCCAAAGCTATTGGTATTTGGCATGAGTGATCTCCAGTCAAGGTATCCTAAAAGCATACCCTATGATTAACGCTTTGACATTGGCCTTTTTCTCCATTATGACAAAAAGAATAATTAACTATTTTTATAAGGAACATAAACTCATGACTCATTTAATCAAAGGACTGTCCATTTTTTTACTCACAATCACTTCTGCTTTTGCAAGTGAGGCTGAACTCCATATCCCCGAACTGACCTCCACTTATCAGCTTTTTGGATCCACCGTCAGTGGCGTGACATTGCTCACTTGGGGACTGCTGGTTTGCGTCTTGGGAGTGATGTTTGGGATCATGGAGTTTATCAAGATTAAAAAACTTCCTGTCCATCAGAGCTTAGCTGATGTCTCGAGTTTGATTTACGAAACCTGCAAAACTTATTTGCTGCAACAGGCAAAATTTTTGGTTGTGTTAGAAGCTTTTATCGGGCTCTGTATTTTTTATTATTTTTATTTCTTATTGAACCTTGAGTTTTCTAAAGTGGCTCTCATTTTACTTTGGTCTGTAGTCGGTGTTTTAGGTTCTTTTGGAGTGGCCTGGTTTGGTGTCAGGATTAATACCTATGCCAATAGCCGAACCGCTTTTGCATCATTGCGAAAAAGTCCCTATAGCGTCATGGATATCCCCCTGCGATCTGGAATGTCCATTGGAGTGCTCCTGATTTGTGTGGAGCTCTTTATGATGATTTGTATTTTGCTCTATGTACCCCGAGAAAGCGCGGGAGCCTGCTTTGTTGGATTTGCCATCGGCGAATCTTTGGGTGCCTCTGTCCTTAGGATTTGTGGGGGCATTTTTACAAAAATTGCAGACATTGGCTCTGATCTGATGAAGATTGTCTTTAACATCAAAGAAGATGACGCCAGGAACCCCGGTGTCATTGCAGATTGCACAGGCGATAATGCAGGAGACTCAGTGGGTCCTACTGCTGACGGGTTTGAAACTTATGGTGTTACAGGAGTAGCCCTCATCAGTTTCATTGTTTTGGCGGTGGGGATGGGCGCCGGCCCCGAAGGCAAACTTTCGCTTTTGCCTGGAGGAGCTGAAACTCAATCTAAGCTCATCGTTTGGATTTTTGCGATGCGAATTTTGATGATCCTCACATCAGTGGCTTCTTATTGGATCAACTCAGCGATTTCGAAAGCTTTGTATGCCGAGAAAACACATTTTGATTTCGAAGCCCCTCTCACGTCTTTAGTGTGGATCACTTCGATTGTTTCTATTCTTGTCACTTATGCTGTGAGCTCTCTTTTGATTGGGGACATGGCAGAGGGTTTGTGGTGGAAGCTCTCCACCATTATTAGCTGTGGCACATTGGCCGCAGCCATTATTCCAGAGCTGACTAAAGTTTTTACCTCTGCAAAATCTAAACATGTCTCTGAAATTGTCGAAGCTTCTAGACAGGGAGGGGCGTCTTTGACCATCCTTTCGGGTTTGGTAGCCGGAAATTTTAGTGCATTTTGGAAAGGCATGACAATGGTGGGCTTGATGCTTGTGGCCTATTTGACCAGTCAAATGGGGATCGAAAATTACATGGTCTATCCTGCTGTCTTTGCATTTGGACTTGTGGCGTTTGGATTTTTAGGGATGGGACCTGTCACCATTGCAGTGGATAGCTATGGTCCAGTCACGGATAACGCACAGTCTGTTTTTGAGCTTTCTCAGATAGAAACTCTTCCGCAAGCAGCTCAAGAAATAGAAAAAGAATTTGGTTTTAAGCCTAATTTTCAACAGGGAAAACTTTATTTAGAAGAAAATGACTCTGCTGGAAATACGTTTAAAGCCACGGCAAAACCTGTGCTGATTGGAACGGCAGTCATTGGAGCCACTACAATGATATTTTCGATTATCTTGCTCATGAACTTAAAACTAGATTTACTGGATCCAAGGGTGCTTCTGGGGCTCATCACTGGTGGATCTGTGATTTATTGGTTTACAGGGGCTTCCATTCAAGCAGTAAGCACTGGGGCTTACCGGGCTGTGGAGTATATCAAGGCCCACATCCGGCTAGATGATGGGGCTACGAAAGCCTCAGTGAGTGATTCTAAAGAAGTCGTTAAAATCTGCACACAGTATGCCCAGGCTGGGATGCTCAATATTTTTGGAGTGATCTTTTCGTTTACGCTTGCCTTTGCTTGCTTTGATGCGACTTTCTTTGCCAGTTATTTGATTTCGATTGCTGTCTTTGGACTTTTTCAAGCTATTTTTATGGCCAACGCCGGCGGAGCTTGGGACAATGCTAAAAAAGTGGTCGAAGTGGATCTTAGAGAAAAAGGAACTCCACTGCATGCCGCAACCGTCGTGGGAGATACCGTTGGAGATCCGTTCAAAGACACTTCTTCTGTCGCGCTCAATCCTATCATTAAATTTACAACCTTATTTGGACTCTTGGCTGTAGAAATTGCAGCTTCGGCAAAAGCTCAGGCTTTTTACATTGGATGCGTTTTATTTGCTGTAGGTTTATTCTTTGTGTGGCGTTCTTTTTATCGAATGCGCATCAGCCAGGCCAATGTCAAAGAGGATATGGCCAAAACTAAGCACAATGGCGCGGGAGCGGAGCACAATCTCACGGCAAGGCTGTGAGGTAAGTCTCAGCGCTCACTACGCGTGAGGATGAGGATCGAGATAAGCGGTCGACTCCTTTTTTTTGAATGAGTTGTATTTTTGGAATATTTCCCAGCATTGCACCAAAATGATAGAGCGTTGGTGAAAGAGATTCGTCACTGAGTTTGCATTCGATGAGGACCACGGGCTTTCTTTTATGCGTCATTACAAAATCCACTTCTTTTTTTTCACGATCTCTCAAATACATCAAATCATAAGGTCCATAACCTAAATCATTCCACAGGTGCACCGCTTTTAGGAGGTGGCTAGCCACCATGTTTTCAAAACACGGACCTTCGGTTTCCACTTGTGCCCAATCCCAAAGGTAGAGTTTTTTTTCTAAACGTATACTTCGGTTAATTCTATGAGAGTAGGGACTGATTCTATAAACCAAATACAATCGTTCCAAAGCATTGAGCCAGAGACTCGCTGTGTCATGAGCAACCAGAAGATCTCCGCGAAGAGAATTGACTGAAAGTGGAGAGCCCACTCTCTCTGGCAAGAGTAACATCAGTTGCTCTACAAGTGACAAAGTTTTGATTTCTGTCAGATCTCGTAAGTCCTGTCGCAAAAGCAAATCAAACCTTCTCTGTGACCAACGGCCGTAGTGCAAGACGTTTTGTTTTAAAAACGGTTCAGGAAAGCCGCTGTAATTTTTAAGGTGCTCCCAAGTGTTTGTTTCAGGTTTAATTTCAGGGCTAAGATTAAGCCAGTCTTTTGGGGGAGGGAGGATCTTTTGATGTGTTAATTCGCCGATAGTGTAAGGATGAAGTCGAATCAGCTCATATCTTCCAAAAAGACTGTCCCCTCCGCGCTGATAGATATCCAGTTTTGCGCTTCCTGTAACTATGACTTTTAGTTTTTTGGCTTCCTTGTCATAAAGCCCTTTGATATAAGACTTCCATCGCGGGTATTTGTGAACTTCGTCAAACACGAGTGCTAAAGGCCGTGGTTCTTCTAGGAAGTCTTGTTTTAAAATTGATTTTCTGTCATTCGAAAAATCCCAATTGAGATAAAGACCCTCATTTTTTTCTAACCAAGCTTTGGCCAAAGTCGTTTTCCCCACTTGCCTTGGGCCTGAAAGAAAGACAAATTTAGTTTCTACAAATTCCTTTAAAATCGAATAAACCACTCTATTAGACATTACCCTCCTATTTTTTCATATGGCTAATTTTAGGTCAACTGGAAAAAAGTCATGGCTTTTTTCCAGTTGGGTGGAAGGCCTTTCGAGCTAGTTCAAACACCCGTCAAACCGCATAGGGAATGATTTTAATCCTCACAAGACCTTTGCGTTCGAGTTCTCGGGCTATAGAGATGATTTTCATTTGAGCTCCTCCCACTTCTCTCGGGCCGATTGCAGTATTGACGTAATCTCTGACTTCGGCCCCAATCTGAGGCGGGGTGTTATTTAATATTTTTTTCTTTATCTCTTCGGGCTGACCTTGTAGTGCATAAGCAATTGTCCGTGCTGGGGTTTTGGCGACGACTTCTGCTAACTGCACATCAGGGAGCGAGACGATATCCTGAAAATCAAAAACATACTTAAGAGCAAGTTCAGTATATTCGGGATCTTCGAGCATTCCGATATCGATCATTTTTTTTCTTCGAGAAAGGGGTGTGGTCTCTAAAAGCTCTACCAGTTCACGAAAGCCCTCAGGAGTTTTTTTGAACCGTGCATAAACGCTCATCGAAGCGACTCTAACCGCGCAATTCTTTCTTCGAGGGGGGGGTGAGAAGAGAAAAGTGACAAAAACCGTGAAGGCCGACCCGAGATTTTCAATGTTTGCACAGCCGGCTGAGGGTTGGGGTCTTCGATTTCAAACATGCGTTTGAGGGCTTTGAGAGCCTGGATCATATTTTGTTGCCCTGCAAGTTTTGCTCCCCCAGCATCTGCACGAAATTCTCTGTAGCGAGAAAATGCGGCTACAACGATCGACCCTAAAACCATAAATATAATTTCTAAAACAAACTGAGTGATAAAATAAGTTCCATAAGAAAAGCCGCCTTCGCGATCATTATCTCGGCTACGTCCCATTTGAGAAAGTGCAAACGCAATAGCTCGGGATAAGAACATCACGAAGGCGTTCACCACTCCTTGCACTAAAGTCATCGTTACCATGTCTCCATTTGCAATGTGGGAGATCTCATGTCCCAAAACACCCTCTAGCTCGTCTTTTTTCATGCGGCCTAAGAGGCCTGTAGAAACGGCCACCAAAGCACGCGATCTTGTAGGACCTGTGGCAAAGGCATTGACCTCTGGCGAGTCATAAATCCCCACTTGGGGCATGGCTGGCAAATGAGCTCCTCTGGCCAATTGATAGACTGTTTGCACAAGTTCTTGCAGAGAGTGATCCTGAGTTTGAGGGTCAATGACCTGTACTCCCATCATCCATTTGGCCATAAGACGAGAAAGTCCGAGAGAAATGAAGGCGCCACCCATCCCCCATACCAGGCAAAAGGCCATCAGTTGGTTATAATCAATGCCCCTGGCTGTAATATAGGGCTGAATTCCTAAAAGGTTCAAAATGAGGGAAATAGTGATTATTACTAGAAAATTTACTGCCAAAAATAAGAAAATTCTTTTAAACCAAGCCATTTGATTACTCCTTTTTCTTTGCATTTGACTATAACATAAAAGATGGTCACTCAATACTCATTCGTCAAGTCGTTATAATCGACAAAAAAAGATGGATATATTGCAGGATTTTTTGTATTGCTGCACAAATGAACAAAAAACCCTCTTTTCCTACCCAAATTAAATTAACTGCTTACAGAAGTAGTCTTGCTTCGTCTGGTTCTTCGAACCAATGATGATTTTGAAGATCCTTTAAGATTTTTGGGTAGCGAGAAAAATCCAAGGAGCAAAATTTTTGAGCTTTGATAAGCATTTCAATACTGGGAGTGGCTCTGTTCCGGCGTGTCAGTGCTCTGAGAGCAAGGAGATAATCTTCGCGATAAACAGTGGGAATAATGATCGTTGAAAGTCCTTGTGCGTGTAACTCTGCATTCATCATCATGCGAGCCATTCGCCCATTCCCATCAGTAAAGGGATGGATATCAGTGATTAGAAAATGCATCAATAGAGCTCGCCCCAGCCCCTGAGGCAAGCTTTGATAAAAATCAAATCCTTTTTTTAGCGTACCCAATACATACTCAGGATGGACGAAGTGAGTGTTTCCTGCATGATTGGGTTTTAGTTTGAATTTTCCAGGCAAAGATTCTGCCCGCTGTTGCGTCAAAGTTACATGTCTTTTTTTGAGAAGGGCTTCGAAGTCATTAAAATCTTTGGGCGTGACTCTCATTTCATGAGGGTCAGACACAATGGCAAATGTTCCAAGGATATCGTGTGCGTCTTGGGGACGCCCGGGAGGAATTTTTTTATTAAAGACAATGTTTTCAGCTTCTTCAATTTCAAATACAGTGCCTTCGATGTAATTAGAAAAATAGGCTTCAAAAAATGCTTTATTGACAAAGTGTTCTTTCCTCAAAAATGTGTCTTTGATCTCAAGCAGCGGGTAGTGGCGCAGTTCTCCAAAAAGGATCTCTAGTCGCTCAAAGCACTGTGAGTCATAAGGATATCCGGTGGCACGTGCGATGGCGTGATCAGATATTAATTTTTTTGAATTTTTTGTACCCAGGAGTGCTCCGATAATTTCGTTTAATTTTTTGAACTCACTTTTCCATCGAAATTTTTTGGAAATCTCAGAAGCTCGATCTCTGAGTTCGTTGAGTGCTTTTTCGCCTTTGAGGTTGAGAATTTGCTCCAGTCGCTTTTCGATTTCTTCTAAAGGTAAAATTTTTGTGGTATTGCGGGTTTGAACCCGCGAAAGATTTTCTAGCAAAGCTCTTGGGAGCGAAGAGGCTTTGAGATTTAAAAATTGCAAATCATCTTTGAGTGGCAAGGGCCCACGAATAAACCTTACAGTGAGTCCGGGATATACGATTTCTCGGTTTGTATTGCTGGTTAAAACAATCTCCCCCTTCGGACTGGGCTTGTACTCCAGTGCGCTTCGGTGGCTTAAGAGTGCTTTTGGAAACAGATTCGAAATGATGTTTGACCATTGGTTTTGCACTACGCTCGAAATTTTAGAACGAGCCACGGATGTGTAGAGGCGGGGACCAATGGGATGGATGAGTCCTTCTTTTTTAAGTTTTGCCATCCAGGCGCGATCAGCGCTTGTTTTTGCGGGGAATAAGAGGGGGGGAAGTGGGACGGGCTTCATATCGTTTTTTGGTATTCTCTGGGTATAATATATCATTTTTTGGTTGTGAAATGCAAATTTTATCATTTTTTGGTATTAAATTGTGGGTTTTTAGATTTTTTAGCCGAATATTTTTGCCTTCTACTCAATAAATAGTGGTTTCAAAAAATGAAACCACTTTGTTAACAAAAATGTTGCGTCGCATTATGTAGCCTGTTATATCCCCTTTCCATTGTGATGCATGAATTGGAACCTAAAATATTGTTGCCCAAAATGATATTGAGAGAAGAGTTGGAAAAAAGAAGTTCGAAGAATCCTAGGTATTCTCTCCGAGCTTTTGCAAAAACGCTCGGGATGAGCCACACGGTTTTGTCTTTGATCCTTTCTGGGAAAAGAGCCGTTTCTAAAAAAATGGCCACCCGTCTAGCGGAGTTCCTTGATTTTGATCCTATTCAGAAGCAAAAACTTATCGAAAACAGAAAAACAGTTAATGTAAGAAATCAAATAGATTCAGATTATCAACAACTGAGTTTAGATACTTTTACAGTGATTTCAGATTGGTACCATTATGCAATTTTAAGTTTGTTAGAGCTTTCTCAAGCACGGTTCGAAGCCAAGTGGATTTCGAAGGCACTTGGAATCACTGAAATTCAAGCAAAACTAGCTATGGATCGTCTCACAAGGCTCAAACTTGTAGAAAAGTCAAAAAATGGAAAGTGGCAACAAACAGGATATCCATTAAAAGTAGAAAATACGGTTTCGACTTCGGCCACGCGTAAGTTTCAGCGCCAACTTTTAGAAAAAGCGCTCGAGTCTTTAGAATCTGATCCCATAGAAAAACGAGACTTTTCGTCTATGACCATGGCCATCGATCCGGAGCTCATTCCCTACGCTCGTGACGAAATCCAAAAATTTAGAAGAGAGCTTGCTAGAAAATTAGAAAGCCGCGGAAATGCTAAGGCGATCTATAATCTCACAGTTCAAATCTATCCAGTGAGTAAAAATTTGGAGGAAAATAGCAATGAAACGAAGTAAGAATTTTTATATTTTAGGTGGCCTCATTTTTGAGCTTCTTTTGGCTTCTCGTTATGCGGCCTTTTCACTAGCTGCTAACGAAGGTGCTCATGGAGCTCACTCCATTTCTAAAGATGGACAAGAGTGGCTCCGAGACTTAGTCGATAAAACAACGTGTATTTGGAAAACAGGCGATCAGATGGCCATTGAGACTGGTTTTTTGCCTTTGCTTAATAAAATAAAAGCTGCCAATCAATATTTTGGAGAGCTCTTAGAACAAGAAAGTCACTTTCTCAAAGTCTGTCTAGCAGAGCAGGATCTAAAACCAGTTCCAGAACCAGATCAAGATATCTTTTTGCCGTATCACCCAGAAGTTGTGGCGAACGGGGATCAAAAGCAAACTGTCGAAGAGAAAATAAGCCAAATTGCAGTTCGAATTAATCTCGAAAAAGACAGGTTTGATACTGTTTTTGTCGACTCAAAACGTTTCAAGAAGATGCCAGCTGATCAAGAGCCATTTTTATGGCTCCATGAGCTCAGTCATGGGTTTATCCCAGAAGATGTGCCCATTCGGATGATTAGACTTAGGAGTTTTGTGTCTTCGCTTTATTCGCAGAGAGAAAAGCCTAGGTTTGATCCAAAAGAATTTTTGTTTTGGATAGATGCTTCGAAGCTAGAACTCAAAAACATAGAAGAAGCTTTTGCAAAGGCTTTACAGCGGGGTGATTGGGAGCTCGCAGTTAATCTTGTACATGAGGGTGCGAACCCCAATACAAACCATGGATTGCTTATTGCAGCAAGTGCAAGAAATGCGGATTTATTAAAAAAGCTTCTCCCTGAAGTAGATCTGGGGTTTATGTACCAATACTTTAAACCTGAGTGGCGTCCTTCAAGAGATCCATTATTTGAAAAATTATATTTTGGATGCGAGGCAGATAGTCTCATGAAGGAATTGTTCGGGATAGAGGTCTTCCATAATTACGCTTACCGCTACTTTACAATCATAACTCACACGCAACTGTTTGCTGCAATATTAGCTCTGTCTTGCCCTAGACTCGATCTTGATACTATAAAACGTTTATCAGAGATTAGAGAACGAACTCAAATTTTAAAAGAACTGCTTGCGATGAAGCCTCAGCGCCTCATCAATGATAAAGTTGAGTTTTTAATAGACTCAGAAAATAAATCTAGGCTTTTTAATATCATTGAGATTTTAGCTTTTACACAACGTCCAGAACTTGCGCAGTTTGTTTTAGAGGAAACTCCTGATTTCTATTTTAGTCCCACAGATGCTAGAAATTTTTATACAATAATCAAAGATAAAATTATATTTGAAATTAGAAAAGACGAGAAGAGTCGTCGTTATTATAATGATTGCCCTGGTTACCCTGAATGGCACGTTCATTTTTATCAATATGGAAACACCACATACTGTCATCAACCCGTTTATTACTACCCCAATGTTTTACGAAAAGCCTATGCCGATTTAGCCAATCTCGTTTCAAAAAGGTTTGGTTTAAACGAGCCCCCTATTGTGATTGATGATGTGCCACAAGTTCAAAAAGAAGCATCAGAGCAAGAGGTGATTTCAGCGCCAAAAGTGCGCCGGGATCGTTCGAGGTAGTTTTTTTAAAAAGGAGGATAAAATGAAATATCTATATACACTTGTATTTGCTCTTTTGATGGGTTCAGCGGGTCTGCATGCTGACGAATGTGATCATCGCCACTGCTGTTACAAAGAATACGTAAAATCAGTGTGTGTTCAACATTTGCCAGCTTGTAATATTCTCAAAAAAGATTTTACTTTTTATAGTATTACATACCTGACTTTGCTAGAAACCTCTGACTGTTTTTCCTGCCGACAGGGTTATTTTAGTATGAGTAGAATGTTAGGGCCCACCCTTATAAGCTCCACATACTGGCCCACAGAAAAAGAAGCTCAGGACGAATGCAATGTAAAACGAGAAGACATGATGCTTCGATATGATCTTTGCAAATAACCTAAAATAATGCAACTTGAGCCGGTACAAGCCGGTGTCCTAAAACACCTACAATTTTTGCAAATCGAATCAGTCTATCGAAGCTTTCTTGAATATGGCGCTGTCGAAGGTGGGTCATCATCTCCAGTTTACCAGAATTTGCATTCACTGCATTTTCTGTAGGTCTTTGTTGTTTTTAAGGGTTATGCCGCTTTTCTGAGTGGTGCAATTTCGATCATTTCTCTACAAGCGGCATAAACTTGATCTGGCGAAATTTTTTTCATGCACTGATTATCTTTACAGCGAGTGACTTTGTCTGCAGCAGCACTTAGACAGGGGCTGCACGGAAGACTAGCCCAAAGGATTTTGCCTCTTTCGCTTCTGGGGCCATACAAACTTGGAGTCTCAGGTCCAAAAAGACCTACAAGTGGAGTTCCAGCCCAGGCAGCCAAATGCATGATCCCACTGTCCACGCTCACCACGAGGTCAGACTCTCTTAAGAGCTGGAGCAGCTCAAGCAGTGTGCTTTTTCCGGCTAAATTAAAAACTCTCTCGGGTTGATTTATTTTTTTCATAATTCTTTGAATTCTGGGCAGCTCTGATTTGACACCCGGAAAAATAAGTTCAATGTCTGGATCTTGCAAAAGCTTCCTGCAGACGTTGATCCAATGCTCTTCGACCCACATGCGATGCCAACTCAGGTCGCTGGAGTTCACATTGATCACAATTCTTTTTTTATTTATTTTTTTTGGCATGGGAGCGATCACTGAATAAACACTATTTGGGAGGGGTGGGAGTGGAGAAGACATGGGTAACGAAATTCCTAGGTAATGCAGCATTTCCAAATTGTTTTCGGTGATGTGATGTTCTGGGGTCAAAGCCACAAGGTGAGTGTAGAGAATTTCTCGATGAGGTTTGGAAGAGATAAAACCAATGCGCATTTTAGCTCCACTCATCCAAGAGAGGAGAGTTGTAAAATTTGCAGTCGGTTCTAAATCTAAAAAGGCATCAGCTTTAAAGTTACGAGCTTGGTTTAGGGTCTTCCAAAGGCTTGCAATAAATCCAAAGAGAGTAGGTTTGACTTCCCAAATTTCATCGGCGTAGCCAGAAAACTTTACGAGTTCTGCTTGGCCTGGAAAAGACCAAAAAGCAACTTTTACTCCTGCTTCTCTCAACGTTTTAAACAGAGGCAAACTGAGCACGACACTTCCTAATCCTATAAACTTTGTGCAGATGACCCTCTTCGGGTATTGCGGAAGTTTGAAGTCACCATAAAGACTTTCGGACTTTTTTGTAAAAAGACTCAAAAGCTTTAATAATGGCTTACCAACCCAAAGATCAATGCGGCGCATCCAGGCAAAAGACATACCTATAAAGGTATCGGTATACAAAGAGGATAAATTAAACTGGAGTTTTCCACACCCAAAAACAAACTCCGAGTAGTGTAATGAGCCCGAGGTAGGAGTAAGTAGGAGGATTGAGGAGGCCGGCTTCGTAGGCTTTTAGCAAAGTGTAGTTCGTAGGCCCAACACTCTTGAATAAATTAAAATACTCCTCTAATGGGCGATTGGGTGATCCGTAAAATAAATAGATCCAAGCCGGGATTGACGCTAAAGTGAAAAAGCAAAGCAAGGGCCATTTTGAGTATTTTTGATAAACCCATTGAAACGCAGAGGTGCAAGCCAGGAGTGCAAAGGGAACAGAGTAAATGGTATAGCGCGCTCCATAAGATCCACCTGCAGGATTGATTTTAAGTGGAATGGCTGAAAAATAGCAAAAATTTCCGAACATTACTAAAAAAGTGGTCATCCAAATCACACGGTGTTTGAAAGAGCTAGATTTAGAAAAATGATACAGACAAGCGATGAGTCCCAAAGGCAACAGGGGATGATAAATCCATAAATTAATCTTAGAATCTGAAAAAACTCGTAATATTTTTGGCCAGGTCGGCAAAAAACTCCAAATTTGACTGCCCGTATTATTTTTAAATAAATAATTTACAGGCTCTAGTGCTCTCATTTGATACGAAGTTGTCCAAGGACTTCCAAAAGCAACCCATTGGTACAAGAGCAAGAGACAAAATGGAACTAAAAAACCAAATCCTAAAGTAATGACGCCTTTTTTTCTCTGGGCACTTGGAATGCTGAGCATGCTTGCAATAAAAACAATGCCAGAATAAGAAAGGGCCGGATAATCGATGCTAGGAAGTGCCCCTAAAGTAAGGCCCATTAAAAAAAGAGTAGAGTATTTGTAGGGCGAGTTAAAATTTAAACAAAGCCTTACAAAGACAAGCCAAAGTAAAGTAGCTGCCAGAGTGTTGTGAAAAAATGTGGACGAAAAATCTGCCAAAGGTGTTCCGAGCATCAAAAAGGTACACAAAATCATCAGCAGAGAGGAGTTTTTAAAACCTAAATGGGAGTATATTTTACAAAACCCAATGCCTAACCCTATCGCCAATGGAATGGATAAAAATAAAACAGCATAGATGTGTAAGAGCAAGACTGAAAATCTTTTTTGAGATTCTCCGATCGTTGAATATTTTTTACTCATGGCATTTTTGATCATGAGGTCACATTTTTTTTCGAGAGATTCAGGTAGAAAAAAAAGAGTACTTTTTACTAATAAATAGACAGGGATGAGAAAAAAAGAAGTCCCAGGCGGCATGCCTGAAAAATAGTGCCCGTTGCGAGTGGCCACTTCTCGATGGTCGAACAAATAGGGATCAACTTGAATGGAACCCTCTTCTACGAGGGCTACCGTGAGTACGGAAATGGAGTTGGTCATTGAATTGTTAATGTATCCAGCGACAAAATAAGAATAAATCAAGGCAGAGATGATCCAAACTCTGTTCATGGTATTTTTTTTTCAATTTCAATTGTCATCATGGTACCGAAGAGGGGTTGGATAGGTTTCGATAAAAATTCGAAAAGTTGAATGAGAGGAAGGCAAAAAGAGGGAATCAGTGGACGGTAAGAAAGCCCTCCAGAAACGATATTGGAGAGGAGGGTATGGTATTTTATTTTAATAATTTTTAATTGAGGATAGCTTTTTTCAAACTCTTTTCTGTCTCGTTCAAAAATAATAGAGGGAATCGCATTGTTAGCCGAAGACAAGCGTTCGGTCGAATCATTTTTCCACTCTGTAATAGAATCATCCCAGTACTCACTCAAATGGCAGTGATTAAAAATAAATTTATTGATTGGAGACCCACTGGGTTCAATCATGACAAGTCTCCCACCAGGGCAAAGTGTGCGCAAGGCTTCTGAAAAAAATAGCCTCGGAGCTTTCATGTGATGCAAAACATTGACCATTACGATTCCGCGTAAGCTTTGGTTTTGGAATGGGAGAGACTCTGCGTGTACGACTTGTGTTACGTTCGTGTGCTTTACCACGTCTGTTTTAATGATTTCAGGTATAAAATGTTCTAGATAACTAGCGCCACAGCCTAACTCGATCACGGGATGGGACAGTGGCTTTGTTGCTTGTGT
>CAZBEI010000029.1:0-5999 GCA_964490895.1 uncultured Bdellovibrio sp.
TTTAGATGGCCTTTTAGGCATCACAGAAGCTCTAACTGACTATCTCACGCAATATAAAAAAACAGAGAGCTTAAAAGAGCTTATTTTAAACGCCTTTGAAAAAGCATACAAGGCAGACACACCGAATAAATCTCACACCGCATTCAATATACCAAGCGTCATGGAGCAAGCCTGGAGGACTGGAGTGTGGGGCATTATGACGACTTTTGTCGAGTGGTTTTACCTTTTGAGTGCGTTTTTACTAGAAGTCTCAAGAGAAGTTTTTTTAAGTGTTCTTTTATTTTTATTTCCTTTGGGCTGTGGGGCCTATCCCTTATTTCCAAGAATTTTAGAAAATATTGCTCTTTATGCAGTTGAGTTATCACTTTGGTTTCCTTGTCTCATGGTGATTGAAATAACGACTGCAGAAGTCGCAAAAAAATACCTCACTAAAGAGGGAAGCCTTGGACTTTATATCGTGGCAACGGAACTCGTGGCTCTTTTTTTGATTTTAATGATCCCAGCCATCACACATCGGTTTTTAGGTGGAGCACTGAGTGGGGATTTTGACTCGGGCAATAACTTGATCTTAAACGCAAAAAAATGGATTCGAAACCAAAAAACCAAACCTTGGGTGATTAATGAACATTAATCGGATTGTTTTATTTCTTATTTTCTTTTTGCCGAGTGTTGGATTTGGCGAAGATAAAAGGCTTATGCTAGTGCCTGGATTTCTCACAAAAGTAAAATGCCAGGGGAGATTGCTCGTTTCAGCTATTGGAAATGAGTTTTTGGTCAAGCTTGAGGCCTTACCAAAAGAACTTGGATGTGGAGTTCTTTTAAAGCCACTAGCCTTAAGTGGAAAAACAAATCTAATTTTAGAAACGAGCAGTGGGAGTTTTCAGAGAATTATTGAGATTTCAAATCAAAAACCAACAAACAAAGCCCAAACCTTAGAAATCGAGATTCGTAGTGAGCTTTAAAAATATAATGAAACCTAATTTTAAGGTAGGTTTTGGATTTTATGGCTGTGTTTTGTTGGGATTTCTAATTTACTTTGACTTAAAGAGTGCTTTGTCTAGCGAGTTTGAGAATGGATTAAATAGACTAAAGCAGCAGCAAAAGACATTGTCTGACAAACTCAAAAAATTCGGAATTGAACCAGGTCAGAAAAAAAGCCGAGATCAAAGTGATGACTCAGACTTAAAAGACAAGCCCCAGCTTTTTAAGGTGCACTCTGATTTTAAAACTCAGACTATTTTCCCAGGAAAGCTTTTATTTGGAAAAACTTATACACGCTTAATTGTAGGATCAGAGGGATCTCCACTCCTTATTATTTTAGACGAAGATCAGGGGGCGTTTTCAGGTCTTAAAATCTTAGGATCTGGGAGAGCCTCTGCGACGCAAGGCAGATTAATTTTAGAGTTTAATCGACTTATTTTAAATACAGGCAAAACAATCCCAGTTTCTGCAACTGCTTTAGATGCATCGGGGGGTTATGGACTAAGTGCGCAAGTGTTTAGCGGCAAAGCACTTGCTTTGGCAGGTTCTATGGCCTCAGGGTTTATCTCAGGTATGGCGCTTGGTAGCCAAACACAAAACGCAAACGCGTTTGGATTTAATCAGGTCGAGCACAACTCAAGAAACGCTATTTTGCAAGGTCTTGCAAGCTCTGCCTCAGATCAATCAAAAAGACTGATCGAAGAAGCCACACAAGAAAAACCAATCTTAGTTGTAGAAGAAGGAACCGAGCTTGGTGTTTTATTTCAAGAGGAGCTAAGGCTGTGAAGGCACCAAAACAAATAAAGCATTCACTTCTTTCCTATTTTTTTGTGTTTGTGTTTATATGCACGGGCTGCGCGACGATGTCACAAAGGACAAGGTTTTTAATCGGTGCTGGAGTGGGTGGTAGTGTTGGCGCGATGGGTGGGATCTCTCTTTCTCCAAATAAAGAAAGTAAGGGACTAAATGCACTTATTTTTGGAATAGGTGGAGCACTTCTGGGGGGCACCGTGTCGCTTCTCATGGACCCAAAAACAGACGTGGGCGAGTCTTCTTCGTCATTAAAAGAAAAAGAGAAAGAAAAAGAACTTGGCGCGCCACATACCACTGATACTTCTGGCACTTTAGGCAGCTTGATTCAAACAGGTGGAGAACTTCCACCATATTTAAAAGAAAGATTTAAACCAGCTCTCATCGAAGAGTTCATGGAAAGAGATACTTTAGGCGAAGACGGATCTCTCCATGAGCCACACAAGGTTTATCGGATCAAAAGACAAGCTGAGCTTTTTCCAGGCTCTATAAAGCCACAGCCAGACAAAAAACCAGCCTTAAAAACACAATTAAAAAAGAGAGAAAAGGCAAAATGAATAAGACATTAAAAGGGCCGAGTAAGCAGCCGACAATGTGGCATCCCAATGTCAGCCGTTCAGTCTGCCCCCTACATTCAAAATTTATCAATAAATTCAAGAGAGTTTCCACACCTAGTTTTTGTTTAAATTTCCCGACCCCGCCCCCCCAACCATGTGAGGACGGGGTCGGGAAATTTAAACAAAAACTAGGTGTAGAAAACAAACAAAATTTTGAATGAGGGGTGGTTAGATTAGGGGGGAATGGTGGGAACGGGGATGGGATCGGGAACGGAAGCGGGGATAAAAGACGGGGACCATGTTTCCGGCTTTCTGGAAATAAAAGGAGACTACAAATGATCGAAATTCAAACCCGAGATCGGAAAATACTAAAACTCTGCTACGAGCAGCAATTCATACTGACTGAGCAAGTAAAGAGGTACTTTGCAAACGATTCTTATAAGGAATGTCGAAGGCGAATAGACGAACTAAAACAAGCAGGCTATCTAAAAAACGAAATAACTCCGATTCTTGGGAAAACTGAAATCCTAAGGCTAACGAGAATTGGGCGGGAGCTTGCAAAAGAGGGAACTCCATTTCATGTCACGGAGCTAAAAAAACTAAGACTCGTTACACTCACCCATGACGCGGTTGTGACTGAAGCAAGGTTAAGGCTGGAAGCGATTTGGAGTCTTGCTACTTTTGTTCCAGAAAGAGCCATTAAGAAAAATCAGTTTAGGCAGATCCCAGATGGACTCTTTTTATTTCCATCAGGAAACTCAATCGCTCTTGAAATCGAAAACTCAGACAAAGGCAAAACTCGATTTATCAAAATTTTAAAGAGGTGGAGCGATGTACCTAAAGTAGTTTTTGTGCTTTTCATTGCAACGCATCCAATTCTTTTTGAATCGATAAAAAAATGGCTCCCCGAAGGCCCAAAAGATCAACCCATGGGAGTGGTGCTCTGGGAACATTTGAAAATTGGCACCCCTCTTGTTTGGACTAAACTGGGCCAAGTTCCTCTCTTTGAAAAGAGGGAGTTTTAAGTCATGACTCATTTTTTGAAATACATATTGCCAAAAGACCTGTGGGTATTTATTCCACGTGGTGGTTTTACTCCAGAGCAAAAGGTACTGGCTGTAGCTTCGCTTTTGACTATATTGGTAGCGGTTATTTCTCAAGAAGGCGTTTTTAGGAAAACTTTTCATTTATTTCAATCCCCGTTTTTTAAAAAAAGAGGCAGTGGGATCCTAATTGCAAAAGAGTGGATTCCAGATTTCGCACGTCTAAGACACACCCATATCGTGGGTGCCACTGGCACTGGGAAAACAGTATTATGCAAAGAAATCCTTTTTTCTGACCTCGCACGCGGGAGTGGAGCCATTATCATCGACCCCAAGGGCGAGAGATATTTTTATGAGTCTGTCAGAAACTATTGCAGATCGATTGGGAGAGAAAAGGATCTTTTTTTACTTTCTGCCACTCATCCCAAGGAAAGTGTCAGATGGAATCCTTGTAATTTAGGAAATATTTCAGAGATACAGACCAAAATATTTAATTCTTCGATTTATTCTGAGCCTCACTACGCCAAGGCGTGTGAGTTTGGACTCCTCGTGGCTATAAGGACTTTATTTGAGGACGGCAAACGGCCATTTACAATTTCCGATCTCCTGCATGAACTTAAAAAGATAAGTGAAGAAGACAAAAATGAAACTCTCAAAGGCCTGTTTTATGACTTAAGTAATCTTACTCTTGGAGAATGGGGAAGCATATTGTGCATAAACAAGGACGAAAACGGGAAAAATAAAGAGCTTTCAATCTTAGACCTTATTAGCAAAAATCAGATTCTATTCGTAGATCTTCCGACCGAAGGCAAAAAAGTACAAAGTAGCCGTATTGGGAGGCTTCTAACTCAAGAAATTATTTTGATTTCAGGAATGAGAAAAAGAAACCCTGCGCTTCTAACCGGGAAACCCTTTAGCGTTTTTATAGACGAGTTTGACGCATTTGCAACTGAAAGCTTTTCGACGTTTCTCAATAAAGGGCGGTCGAGTGAATTTATGATCCACCTTGCCCATCAAACTTTAAGTGACCTCAATGTCATCTCTCGAGAATTCGCCGGCCAAATCCTCGGGAACTGCAATGTGAGGTTTATATTTCGACAAGATGACCCAGATGATGCCGAAAGGTGGGCTCGGTTTATTGGTACAAGAAAAATGATAAAAAACACCTTCCGAACTAAAGACGGATCTAAAACTGGAGACGCGTCCAGTCGAGAGGTTCAGGAGTTTACAGTCTCCCCTGATCAAATCAAAAGCCTGAAAGTAGGAGAATGTGTTTTTAGCATGAAAACAGAAGGAGTCACGCGCGTGGTTCGCATCCCCTTTAAGAAAAGCCCACAAAGTAAACCCATCACAGCTCAAAAAATACAACCTGTTTTAGATCCAAGTGAGTGGGGAGCTACAGCTCAAGAGATTATGCCCATTCAAGTCAAAAATAAATGGAACACAATTCCGGTTCCAGTTGCAAAGAAAGTAGAGAAAAATTCATGAAAAAAAATATTATGCAGAAAGCTATTGGACGAGAGTCTATTTTTGTAGTCATATTATTTCAACTCGTCATAGCATCCTCTTGGTTGACTTCCTCTTGTGCGTTTAAAGGTGATCCTCATCAAGAGGGAGCAAAGCCCGAAGTGCAGGGGAAAAACAACCCCGACACTCCCCCGGGTACACAGCCGACTCCTTCGCCCTTGTCTTTACCTTTACCTCCGCCAACTCCGGTGTCCTCAAATCAAAGTATCCCTCGTGAGATTAAAGTAAAAATTTCCTGGGACACTCTCTTTTTAGATCCAGAGCCCAAGAAGCTTGAAATAGAAAGAAAATTTATGGGCAAAGATGGCGGGAAAAAGTTCTATCTTCCCAATCCTGTCACTTTATCTTCCATTATTCCGGATCAAATTAACTTTGAAATTGAATTTAAAAACTTGCTCAAACTCTCAAAGCCTCTTACTCTTTTAGCAAAAACGCTCCCATCTACGTCTCACCCAAGCTCTATGGATCTGGCAGTAAAAAATCTGGTTTTTTTAGAAGAAGGTGACTTAGTTCAATTTACACTGGAGGGCATTAAAAACCTGCTTTCTTCGGCAGAGGAATCGCAGATGTTGATAAAATTAGAAATCTATCCCGTTCAGTCGCCAGAACCTCTAGAATTTTACCTCACAATCACTAGCCCTCCATCCATGGTCGAACTGAGCCAAGAAACTTTGATCAATTTTGAACAAAAAAACAAAAACCGCCTCTCAGGATCTCTCCGAGTGATTGAAGTGCCCAATCAAAGCTTTTCTCTGCTATCCATTGTAGAGGTAAGAAATAACTCACCCCTGCCAATCACATTTGAATTCCCGATTGTTTTACAGGGTAAAATGAGGTCTCAGATAAAATACAAGACAATGGTCCAAAGTGATGACGGGTGCTATTCGCTTTTTAAAAAAGAAAAGACAGAAACTCTTTATTACGCAGATCAGTTTAGGTTATTTCCACTCACACAAAACTTAAATCAAGACATTTTAAGCTATAAAGAAAGTGGCATAAGTCTGATTTCTCCACTCTCAGCTCAATTATTCGGAATTTACGCCCTGGGAAGTGAGGTCAAAAACATGATTACAAATGGACT
>CAZBEI010000030.1:0-29784 GCA_964490895.1 uncultured Bdellovibrio sp.
TTGGCAAAAGCATAACGAAGTTTTACTGGCACTGATTCAGAATTTCCGAACATCACGGTACCTTTCAAATCAGTCGGAGTCTTTGTAGCGTCGGCCCGCATATTCATCTTTGGAAAAACCATTTGTGCAGTCAATGTCTTCGTTCCGGCTGAGCTAATATCATATTTTACATGCATTCCTGTCGTAGCGGCTTTTGTGCCAAAGGCTAGGTGATCCATAAAGAGCTCACCCTTATTTTTACTGTCATCATTTTTATAACTCCACTGCAGGTTGAGAAGACGATTAAAATTAGCCGCAGTCAAACAAGCACTCCCACTGATTGTCGTATTACAAATCCAGCAGGAGGCAC
The DNA here is from genome assembly GCA_964490895.1 of uncultured Bdellovibrio sp. Classification (GTDB taxonomy): domain Bacteria; phylum Bdellovibrionota; class UBA1018; order UBA1018; family UBA1018; genus JACRAO01. Next base: position 350 of record CAZBEI010000030.1, read on the forward strand.
TTTTATCATAAGTAGACCCTGCAGCATTTTCTGTTACAGCGCACCTAAATGTTGTATTCCCTTTCGTTTTTGTAATGTTTCCAGTTGCGTTTACTCCAAAATCTTTTTCAAGTTTACACAAAATATTATTTACCATTCCCATCATTCCATATTCTTTCATGTCTTCTTGATCAGCACTGCTCGGATTTTCTTTGACTCCACCTTCTTTATTATGTGAACATTTTCTCTGTTTCGAACGGTTTTTTTCTGACCCAAAAAATAACTTAAAAATCCCATGGCCATCTTTGCCACCTGCTGCAAACGCAGGGGACTGCAAAGCTAAAGACAATAAAATAATAAAAAATGCCACTTTTTTTGAATGACTCATATGGATCCCCTTTTCTCAAACATTGACCGTTGGGAAAAAACTTGTCCCTGTATCTTCTGTCGTGTCTGTATTGCTTTTTCCGCAAGATAAAATAGCAAGCGCCACTACAGCCAATAAAACCAATAAACTACTCAATAAAACTGCCTTACGATTTGTCATAAAATACCTCTTTGCAATTCTATTTCTATACCCACTCTACATCAAGAATCGAAATAGAATTTTTAGTCATTGTGCATAAAAAAAAAATATGTTTACTTATTATTAATAGTCTATGAAAAAAATTTTAATTCAAGTCTTTTTTGTTTTTCTTTTACAAGAGACAAAAGCAATGGCTTCAAATTATCATCTCGTGGGCTGGCTCAATGCAGCTGTGCCTGGAGCAGGCCAAAGTCTTTTAGGAAATCCTGGTCTAGGAGCACTGCAGGCTGGGCTTGAAATTAGTACTTTTTATGTTGGATTTCAACTCTCACAGAGAACACCCATGACTCTAGATGGAGTTCCAGCAGAATTGCCCTCGTTCAAAAAAGGGCAAAAAGGATTCCGCGTGAGCATAAACACAGCCATTTATGCCAACTTTTTGCAAGAATTTGGAATCAAGTATCACATGGTCAATACTTTTTTAGCTTACCGAGACGCTGCCCAAAATGACCCAGAAGCCAGTTCTTATATCGATCAAAAATCCACACTAAAGATGTTTTTGGAGCCTTTTCAAAAAGAAAACCTGTTCAATCCTTGGGTTTATATCCCCATTGCCATCCTTGGAGCCTATACCCTGAGTGATTATTTTGCGTCTCGCGCAACCACTCCAAAAGTGCAAGGAATGACCACGTATTCCAATTTTTTATACGCGTTGTATTATGGCGGATGGCAACCCCACGGAAGCGGAGTGCCAGAAGAAATGTTTTACCGGGGCTTTTTACAAAATGAGTTCTATCACCTCATTGCCTCTCCCTTTTTTGCAATCCCTATGTCTACATTGCTTTTTGCTCTTTCGCATGAGCCCGGAGATGGCCGGATCACTGCGGCCGTGGCAGGATCGTACATGGGCTTTTTGGCTCATAAGTATCATGGAAATTTGGGCCCAGGCACCACCATTCATTTTTGGGGAGGAGTACTTTTAGGAATTGAGGCTATTTTATTAAACCATGACGGACAACGCATCACGCCACCTGCGTCTTTTTATGTCCAAATTGGTTTTTAAATCCACCACCCTATGCTCCAAATAATGATGGGCTGCAGCGATCTCAATTCGTTTTCTGGAGAGTTGCTGCCAAAATAAGAAAGTCCCAGCCCTAAATCAGTATTGATTCCATGTGGAAAATGCCACCGATAGGCTAAGTAGGCGCCAATACCCAACAAATTGGCTGTGCTTGTTTTATTGTTACTCGAACTTTTATTCTGAGAGACCACATGAATAAAATAAACGGGAACCCCAAGGGCCCATCCATCTTCTAGATAACTCGAATCAAGGTAAAAAACAGGTCCTATTCCAGCTTGGTAAATAAAAACTTTTCTTGCTGTATTCGATACAGTCAAAGTAGACACAGAAGGTCCAAAGCTCCAGGAGTCTTTGATTTTAAACTCAAGATCTAGCCCATAAACTCCAAACAAAAGTCCAAGTGGAGCTGTTTTAATGTTTAAAAAATGACTCTCTGCTGCGGCCGTTTGATTTTCGTTTTCACTCCCTTGAGCCAATAAAGAAACCAAAAGGAGAAACCCCACTATTTTAAACTGACACATTGTACTCAAGTGTAAAAGATGACGTCAGAAGAAACAAGAAATTTTCCGCTATTTCTCAAAATAATCTTTGTGCACCTCACCGCTTTACAACAGCATCTTTATAAAGTTATAATTTTATTGGTAGAATACATTGCAACTCATGACAAAACTTCTAATCATACTCCTTCTCTCTATTCCGCCTTTTCTCCAGCAAACTTTAGCAGCGCCAGAAAACTTTACTCAGCAAGGCTCCCTCAATAGCGACGCTCGTACAAAAATCTCGCATGGAAAATCCATCTGCCCTATTTTGGGATACGATCCTACTTTCGGATTTCTTTTGGGAGGAGCTTTTTTTAACGGAAACACAGAATCAGCGTGGGTCAATCAGTTCGATGCGCTTTTTTATGGCGCCTTCAAAGCAGGCCTGGGTCTCGAACTTAAACTTAAACTATGGGATACAGAGAGGCTTGTCTATTATATAGAATCAGGTGGAAATAGTCTTTTTGACTCCTACTTTGGCGAAGGTCAAACTGACTTAAAAAATCAAAAAAAGATCGATAACCTAAAACTCTATTTAAACCCTTCGGCATGGTATCGAATCACAAAAAGTTTAAGCACTGGACTCTTGCTCAAACTCAGAAGTAGAAATGAATTTGGAGTCAATGGAGATCGCTCACAGAGAGTTTTTGGGAGTGAGTTTACACCCCTGCTTGGTGTGGCAATACGAAGCGACACTCGGAATCATGAGATCGCTCCTAAAACAGGAAACTACGCAGAACTGAGAGCAGATTATGGACCAAGTTTAGATTTTAGCCGCCTCCAATTTGAGGATCGAAAATACTTGGAGTTAACTCCTGCTTGGGTCTTTGTCCTACAAGCAAAAGCAGGAGCCTCATTTGGGGAGCCCGGTTATTTATATCGTTATTCTCTAGGAGGAGAAAATATCCTGCGCGGTTATCAAGCCAACCGATTAAGAGGGCGATACTTTTATCTCTTTCAGGCCGAAAATCGTTACTCTCTCCTGCGTTGGCTCTCAGTAAATCTTTTTTCAGGCCTGGGGGACGTGGGGGATAAAAACCTCTCTGATTTTTCTGTCCCGCGAATCACAGGTGGATTTGGATTGAGGGTAGGGCTCCCCCCTGACAACGTTGCAAAAGTGAGGATAGATCTTGGATTTGCTAGAGATGAGGTCTCTTTTTATTTAAACTTCAATGAGGCGTTTTAGTTTTTTAGAGCCTAATTTTACTCTCCTAGTCTTCTCTATTTTATTTAGGATTTGGTGCTTAATTGTATCAAAAGCTCTCTTCATATCAATGGGCTGTATATTCTAAACGATGTTTCGGAACCAGTTATCCGATCGCAAATTCTAGGAGTGCTTTGTAATCGCCCTTATCAGCGGATAAGAGAGACTTTATATAAAGCGAGTTCGGAGTTAGCAGCATAATTACGAACTCGCTCTATCTAACATCGACCCGGCTATATTCCCCTTATGTTCTCAAGATAAACGAAGGAATTGAACTAGCGAGGAACGATGTCGCTGGAAATAACTTTGCAATTCTTTTTTGAAAGAATGACTTCTACCCGGTTCCAGGGCCATTTATATTACAGTGAGGTTTATTGCAAGAGCTTATTTTATGCGACTTGTCATTTTAGCAAACGCACTTATTTTTATCCAGAAATCGACACAGTAGTAACGCCAGTTCAGCGCGAACTGCTGGCATACTCGAGCGCAAGCTTGTTCGAGTGTCATCGTTTCTTGAAATCCAAGGCAATTCCACTTTTTTTTGGAATGTCCCATTCTCGTCTTGGTTTTTTAGAGATAGAGTTCACCGTATCTTTTTTCTTGTAGCTGAGAAATTGTATTTTCCAGTTTGGCAAAGATTGTTTGTTTTTAAGAGCACGAACGTAGTAACCCATGGAAACCTCCAGTCATGTGACTTTGAGATTCCATCGATATTTTTGAATTCAAACTTAAATCATACCTTGTCCGAATCTGACAAGGTTTTTGCCTATAACCATCTAAAATTATAGAGAAAACTGGCGTCCCCCAATCCCGGTTTAAGCTCCACTTACAAGTTTTCGCAAGCATTGACTGGAAAGAAGTTTGACTGGGAATTGGCCCCGCTAGCCATAACGTAAAGTCATTTTTTGATACAATTGCCATTGCAGGACCAAATTGCTGCTCAAGTTTAAAACCTAAAAACTGTGTGTAGAATGAGATTGATTTTTCAACATCATTTACTAAATATCTGAAAGATGCCATTAGAAGCTCCCTGTTAATCTTGAGGTAATATGTATTCAATTTAAAATCATTTGTCAATTTGACTGAAGATTTGATTAATGTACTCCAGGTTTTGAAGGAAGTGCGTGCAATTGTGTTTGAGATGATCCAATTTTTTCAATTTTTATTGTCCAATCTTTGATCTGTTTTGCCACCCGTTTTTGAATGGTATCTGCATATTCCGAGAGGCATTTCCAAGATTTATGGAGGGCTGTTTTACCATCGAGCCTTAATGTCCTACAAAAATACACAGTCCCTGTATTAAAAAACAAAGCAGAGGTAAACAGCGATAACCGTTGTTTTTTCAGCGATTCAAATACCCATTCATTTTATTTTCACCAAAAATTCTTTTCGCCTCAAGTAAGTTATGTGGTTTACATCGAAGTCTGAGGTTCTCTAGGGTGCTCTCTCCTCCTAGTGCTACTGGCTGCACATGGTCGAACTCTAAGCCATAAGTGCTTCCGCAGATTTTATGTGAGAGTGGGTCCTGAAAAGTGCAGCGACCATGATCTCTTTGGTAGACCTTCTGTTTTATTTCATTTGGAATAGTACGACTTGTTTTTTTTAACTCCGCTGCGGAGTTTTGAAGTTGAGATTTTACTTTTTCAGCATGCTTTGTGTCTTCTGTTGGATCTGGTTGTATTACTTGATTTCCACTTTTTTCTTTTCTGTTTTTTTTATTCTTTTCTTTGAGTTCTGGATCAATTTGCTTAAGCCAGTGATCAGCCATAAGCGTAAGTAACTCCGCATAACTAGGATTAGGGTTTTGATGCGCAGTGAGCTCTTTGATTCTTTGTAATTTCTTAAGGAGTTCTTGGTCTAAAATCAGTTTTATTTCTGTTTTAGTCTCAGAGACAACGCGTTCTTTTTCTTGAGGCAGCATCGTTTTTTCTGGATCTTGACTAACCGTATAGAGAAGCCTTTGGCATTCCTCTTGGGTTTTGCCTTCGATTTTGCTGATAAGATCTAGTTTCTCTTCTGAGCTAAACTCTTTATGGCAGTGCTTTTTTTCTTTTTCAAAAAAATACTGCAGTGTGCTCATATTGCTCAGTGACACTTTTCCTTCATTCAATGCTGCTTCTACTTTCTTCTGAGCAGGTTCTGGAAGGTCTTTTAGAAGCTTCATGGCTTTGACTCTCCTTCCGGCAGATCCAGGTGTGTAGCCCAGTTCTTCAACACAGTAAGTGAAGAGATTAGAATAACCTCTTTCTAGATGAAGCCCTCTACTGGATACTTCTCTTAGGTGCCACAGGACTTGAGTGGTGAGTTGACGTTCTTGGGAAACCAGGTTTTTAGTTTGATCCCAGAGTTCGAGATTGGATAAGTGTTTAAGGTTCATTTTAATATCTCCTCCAAGAACGTCTGTATCATTATATTTAAAAAGCTAAACCGAGGGGTCTGGTTGCTCAATAGGACAAGAATTTTTTTAAAAGGCTATTAAAACAAAACTGCAGAAAAAAACCCTCTTAAACAGGCTGTAAACGACGGTGTAGGGCCTTTAAAAGGGGCACTGAAAAAATAAGTTTATTCATTTTTAATTTCGTTATTTTCTCCTGAAACGTGTCAAGTGCTTTTTTATTTTTTTTGTAAGGCCTCAGTTATTGGGGCTGTTTCCTGTAGAGGATAGTCGCAACTCCTCCGAGAATAAGAAAAAGAGGCCAAACTTTTTGCCAATCAAGGTCTAGCATCAAAACAACAGCAACGATTAAAATTGTAATCCCTGAGATGAGCGGTTTGTACACAGCTCCAGTGAGTCTTCCTTTAGATTGATAAGATACCAAGCCCTATAAAAACTTCCCAATGCTGGTACAAAAATAAAGAGTGTCCACCACTTTTCAGGGATTGGGAATCCAAAGTTATTGAGTAGAAAGACGCAGCCTAGTCCAATGAGAATAAACCCTCCTAACAAATGAGATCGATGGCCTGTACTATTATGAAGATCAGATCTATTATTCTCGGCCGTTTCTGTGTTACTCATGGGCAACTCCTCGCATGGCCAAGTGCACAAGTCAACCCTCGGTGTAGGCTTTCCAGGAAAGGGTACCGCAGCCCGGGCGCTGGCAATTAGGGCTTGGTTTTCTGGACTCACGACTTACGAAAGGCAGGAGGTGATCAAATGAATGTGCCACTTTACACTGATAAAAAACCACAATTAAAAATACGTATTGTAATCCAGCGCGAATTATTAAAACGCGGGTGAAGTTATCGGAGACTTTCTGAAATGACGGGCGTGCCAGTGTGGTTGGGTTTGCTCTTGAATGGTGAGGATCTGAAAAGGACCCACTTTTTGCAGATTTGCAGTGGACCAGAACCGCATGAAATAGTCAGTGATTTCCCATTCCCAAAGAATTCATTCAATCTCTCCAGCTAAGAAAGTGGCATGCCCATGAGTTCGCGATATGCACTTAGGTTGTTTCAACGAATTGTAAAATCTACTTCCTTGCTCCACCAAAAAAACGGATTAGCCAATGATTTTAATTGCTTAACTCAATACGATAAAATACGTCCCTACGGGGATTCGAACCCCGGTTTACGCCGTGAGAAGGCGTCGTCCTAGGCCTCTAGACGATAGGGACACAGGTGACACAAACGACTACGTTTTGCACTGGTCCAAAAGCTTTTCTAGCTCTCCATTTTCGTGCATCTCTGTGACAATGTCACAACCCCCGACAAATTTTCCGGCAATAAATATCTGAGGAACTGTGGGCCATTTTGTATATTCTTCCAGTGCTCCCCAGAGAGGGTCATCGGACAAAACATCAACTGCATAAATTCCCTTCACCCCTGCAGCTTTGAGGATCTCGCAAGCTCTTGCAGAAAAACCACACTGAGGAAACTCAGTCGTGCCTTTCATAAAAATAGTAACCGGATGGTCCTGAATGAGGGTTTCAATTTTTTTAATCAATGGATTTGACATAATAATATTCTTTCTTTTTTAATGTTTTGGGACATCTGTCTTCAAAGTTAAAGCATGAATCTCTCCTGAATCAATTTCCTGTTTCAGAAGATCATAAAGCATTCGGTGTCTCTCGAGAGTTATTTTTCCCTCAAACGCTGGAGAGGTAACGACAGCATGATAATGATCCTGATGGCAAGTCGTATCGGTAACCTCTGCAAGAGTCCCTGGGGCAAGAGCTTCGATTTTATCTTTCAATTCAAGGCTAGTCATGGATTGTCATCCTAGCAAAAAATACGCTAAAATCCAGTGGGAACTTTTCGACTCAGAACTTGTGTAGAAATAAACGAAGAAGCCTCAAAAGCGATTCCAGGCCCATTGGGTTCTGCCCTATCCTCATAATCAAACTCAAGATGGCCTTCTTTTAGGAAAACTTTGACTCTACCCCCCTGTTCTAAGCGACCAAATAAAATCTCTTCGGCCAGGGGTTTCTTGAGGTACTCCTCGATCACTCGAGACAATGGACGCGCACCCATTGAAATATCAAATCCCTTTTCTGCCAGCCACTCTCTCACCTCCACGCTCACATCTATTTCGACTCCTTTCGACAAAAGCTGACTCTCCAGTTCAATGAGGTGCTTTCCTACAATTTGTCCAATTGTGAGCGGATCTAATCGATTAAAATGGAGAATCCCATCTAAACGGTTTCTAAACTCAGGGCTAAAAGTTTGCTCTACTGCTTTTTGAGAACGGCCGTGTGAGTAATCAGCATGATCAAATCCCAAGGTCCTTTTTTCGAGATCACGGGACCCTACATTCGAAGTCATGAGCAAAATCACATTTTTAAAGTCTGCTTTTCTTCCATTATTGTCTGTCAAAATTCCATGGTCCATGACTTGGAGTAGGAGATTCCAAATATCAGAATGGGATTTTTCGATCTCGTCTAAAAGCAGAACACAATATGGATTTTTTAAGACTCCTTCGGTGAGCAATCCCGCTTGTTCGTAACCGACATATCCTGGAGGAGCTCCAATGAGCCGAGAGAGCATGTGTTTTTCGTTGTATTCGCTCATGTCAAATCTCAGCAATGGAATACTTAAGCAATGAGACAGCTGTTTGCTCAATTCCGTTTTCCCAACACCCGTAGGACCACAAAGCAAAAAACTACCCATCGGCTTATCCGGCGCTCGGAGTCCAGATCGGGAGAGCCGAATGGCCGTCGCCAGTTGTGCTACTGCATGGTCTTGACCAAAGAGAGCGAGTTTTAAATCTCTTTCCAGATTTCTAAGCTTCTCTTTATGACTTAGACTTACCGATTTGGAAGGGATCCTCGTGATTTGGACAATGATTTCTTCAATTTCGGCTGCATCAATGACCGTTGGTAAATCCTGCGAGCCGTCCTGATTGGAATTTCTTTGGTTTGCCCTGAAAATTTTAGTCTTCGCTCCTGCCTCGTCCATGACGTCAATGGCTTTGTCTGGCAACGAGCGATCTTTGATATGCGCCTGAGAGAGCTCCACAGCAGCTCGCAAAGCCGCCTGAGTGTACTGGACTTGGTGATGTTTTTCAAAATGGGATTTTATTCCGTTTAGAATTTTTACAGCTTCGTCAAGGCTCGGTTCCAAAACCTCAATTTTCTGAAACCTTCTCGCAAGGGCATGGTCTTTTTCAAAAATATTTCTGTATTCCTGATAAGTAGTTGAGCCTATGCACCGAATCTCTCCCGAAGCAAGCATGGGTTTGAGTAAATTGGCTGCATCTAGAGAGCCCCCACTCACCGCACCTGCTCCAATTAAATTGTGGATTTCGTCAATGAACAAAATGGGTTCTCCATTTCCTTTTTTTTGAGCCGTGGAGCTCAAAGACTCTAAAACTCGCTTAAAGCGTTGCTCAAAGTCTCCTCTAAATTTTGCGCCTGCTAAAAGACTGCCCAGATCGAGCGAATAAATCACGCACGAAGATAAAAGAGGAGGAACAGCACCCTCCACAATTCGAGTGGCCAGGCCTTCGGCGAGGGCTGTCTTGCCAACTCCTGCTTCGCCAATGAGCAAGGGATTGTTTTTTTTTCTTCGACACAGAATCTGGAGCATTCGATCCAGCTCATTTTGCCGGCCTACGAGTGGATCTATTCTTCCTTTTAGCGCACGATCATTCAAATTGATGGCATAAGCTGTGAGTGGATCGCTCGAAGCGTCCTTTTCGAATGCACTCAAAATTTCGTCTGTTTTAAGGGATGGGTCCGTATTTTTTTTCTGCCCATGACTTATAAAGTTGAGAACCCTCAAGCGCTCGATGCCCGCTTTCTGAATCAAACTTAGACCATAGGAGTCTTTTGCAAAAAATAAAGCCGCAAATAAATCCTGAGGGATGATTTCATTTTTTCCAGAAGATTGAACCTGAAATAAGGCCCTTTGGATTAACCTTTGCACACTCAAAGTGGCCACAGGGTGTTCCGCTCGGCCATCAGACCTCACAGCATGAGGGATTTCCTTTTTAATATAATCGTCTAATGCTTGTCTCAAATTTTTTGGATCAGCACCACAGGCCGACACGACTTCCTGAATTTCTTTTTCTTCTAATAAACTCCAAATGACATGCTCTAAAGTAAAATACTCATGCTCCTGCTCGATAGCAAAGCGAACAGATCGGTTGAGTACGATTTCAGTTCTTCGTCCAATCATTGAGAGTCCCCAAGTCCTTCCAATGACTAGTCATGCCACAAATTATTAAATTTTCAAAGAGTGAGTTTTTTAAATTTTACTCGATGAGGCTGAATGGATTCTGGACCTAAACGTTTTTTCTTATCTTCCTCATAATCCTGAAAGTTCCCTTCGCACAAAATAACTCGGCTATCGCCCTCAAAAGCTAAGATATGGGTGCAAATTCGATCTAAAAACCATCGGTCATGGCTCACCACAAGCGCACAGCCTGCAAAACTAAGAAGAGCTTCTTCGAGCGCCCTAAGCGTATTGACATCGAGGTCATTGGTTGGCTCATCTAAAAGCAAAACATTGCCCCCTGATTTTAAAATTTTTGCCAAGTGCACACGGTTTCTTTCGCCTCCAGAAAGGTTCCCTACTTTTTTTTGTTGGTCACTGCCAGTAAAATTAAACTTTGCACAATAAGCTCGAGAAGCGATTTCTCTGTTACCCAAAAGAATCGTCTCATTTTTTCCGTCTGAGATTTCTTCCCAAACAGTTTTATCGGGGTCTAGCACATCTCGCGATTGATCGACATAGGCCAATTTTACGGTATCTCCCACTCGAATGCTCCCACGGTCTGGTTTTTCCTGGTCAGTGATCAAACGGCATAGGGTGGTTTTTCCTGCTCCATTTCCACCAATAACCCCAACGATCGAAGCCGGTGGGATATTAAAAGAAAGGTCTTCGAACAAAACTTGATCTGCATATGCTTTTGCAATTTTATTTGCCTCAATGACCAAATTTCCTAACCGTGGACCTGAGGGAATATAGATTTCCATTTCTTCGATTTTATCAGGACGATCTTCGGACAAAAGTTTTTCGTAAGCTCCAATTCGAGCTTTACTTTTAGCTTGCCTGGCCCTCGGACTCATCCGGATCCATTCCAGTTCCCGTTCTAATGACTTTTGTCTTTTGGTTTCTTGCTTTTCTTCTTGGGCAAGACGTTTTTGTTTTTGATCCAGCCAAGACGAGTAATTTCCCTGCCAGGGGATTCCATGCCCACGGTCTAGTTCTAAAATCCAGCCTGCAATATTGTCTAAAAAATACCGATCATGGGTGACTGCAACCACAGTGCCCTGATAATCTTTCAAAAACCTTTCTAGCCAGGCCACACTTTCTGCGTCTAAGTGGTTCGTAGGTTCATCGAGTAAAAGCAAATCCGGCTTTTGAAGCAAAAGTTTGCAAAGCGCCACGCGCCTTCGTTCTCCACCCGAAAGATTTTTTACCGTTGCCCCCGGCGGGGGGAGCCTTAAAGCATCCATGGCTACATCCAAAGTCCGGTCTAAATCCCAGCCATTGGCATGTTCAATTTTCTCTTGAACCACGGCCTGCTCACTTAAGAGTTTTTCCATTTCGTCTGGATCGAGAGCCGGGTCCGAAAATTTTGCACCAATTTCTTCGAAACGCCTGAGGTAGGCAACCACCTCACCCATACCCTCTTGGACGTTTTCTTTTACTGTTTTGGAGTCATCCAAAATAGGCTCTTGGGCAAGATAGCCCACGCTCATCCCATCACCGAGCCAGGCCTCCCCACCAAAGTTTTTCTCAATCCCAGCCATAATTTTAAGGAGAGTAGATTTTCCAGAGCCATTGAGGCCTAAAACCCCGATTTTTGCACCATTAAAAAAAGAGAGATAGATATCTCTCAGGACCGGTTTGCCTGGAGGGTAAGTCTTGCTCACCCCTTTCATAGAAAAAATAAATTTTTGAGTCATGAGGGAGTTTATACCGGATTTTAACGGAAAATGCTAGGCTAGAAATGCTAAGCCAGAAATGCTAAAGTGACGAGCGATGATTCATTTCAGTTCAATCACAAAACAATATGGCCAGAGCGTTCTCTATAAAGACGCCGATTTTCGAATCAATCCCAAAGATCGAATTGGGCTTGTGGGACCCAACGGGGCTGGCAAAACAACCCTTTTTCGAATCATCATAGGCGAAGAAAAAATTGACTCAGGATATGTGAGCATTTCGGATAAAACAGTGATTGGATATTTTTCTCAGGATGTTGGAGAGATGCGAGGTTGCTCTGCCTTAGAAGAAGTTAAAGCTGGTGCGGGTCGAGTTTCTGAGTTAGCCAAAGAAATCTCAGACATAGAAAAAAAATTGGAACGATCAGCTCACTCCCCTCTATCAGAAAAAGAGATGGAAACTCTCCTCAACCGTTATGGAGATGTGCAACTCGAGTTTGAACAAAGAGGAGGTTACGATCTCGATTCCAGAGCGAAGGAAATCTTAACCGGTCTTGGAATTGGCCCAGCAGACTATGATCGGCCTGTCGAAAGTTTTAGTGGTGGCTGGAAGATGAGAATTGCGCTTTCTAAAATCCTAGCACTCAAGCCCGATCTCCTCCTCATGGATGAGCCCACCAATCACTTAGACCTTGAATCGATTATTTGGGTTGAGCAGTGGCTCAAAAATTTTAAGGGCGCTCTCGTCATGACCTCACATGATCGAGAATTTATAAATAACCTAGTTTTCACTATTGTAGAAGTGGCAAACAAAACAATCACATCTTATAGCGGGAACTATGATTTTTACGAAAGAGAAAAAGAAATTAGAAATAATCAGCTCCTTGCCTCTCACAAAAAACAACAGGACATGTTGGCCAAAGAAGAAGAATTTATTTCACGATTTGCCGCTCGAGCATCCCATGCAGCACAAGTTCAATCGAGAGTAAAAAAGCTCGAAAAAATTGAGCGAATTGAAATTCCATCAGAACAAAAAACGGTAAAATTTGAATTCCCCATCCCCCCTCGAAGTGGAAATGACGTTGTAAAACTGGTAAATGCAGCCAAAGAGTGGGACCTACCCAATGGGGAAACTAAAAAAGTATTTCACGGCGTGAGTGGAATGGTAAAGCGCTTAGATCGCGTTGCCGTCGTGGGAGTAAACGGAGCCGGAAAATCTACACTTCTCAAATGTATCGCGGAAATGACAGACCCAACCCGAGGAGAAGTGACCTTAGGAGCCAATGTCAAATTAGGATATTTTAGTCAGCTTTCTTTGGAGGTTTTAAACCCAAATAAAACTTTGTTTGGCGAAATTCATGATCGAATCCCGGATGCCAGTATCGGGTTTGTTAGAAATCTCTTAGGTGCTTTTCTCTTTAGTGGAGATGACGTTTATAAAAAAGTCTCTATTTTGTCTGGCGGAGAAAAAAGTCGTCTAATCTTAGCGACTATTCTAGCCACACCGGTTAACTTTCTTCTCCTTGATGAACCCACCAATCACTTAGATATTAAAACAAGAGAAATTTTACTCACTGCGCTTCAAAACTTCGATGGAACCCTCATGCTTGTCAGCCATGACCGGCATTTTTTACGTCAAGTGAGCACCCGAGTGTTCGAAATAGGCCATGGAGAACTTCGAATATACGAGGGAGGCTACGCGGATTATTCTGAGCGATAGTGGACTTATTTCAAACCCAAAGCAATGGATAGAGATTTGCTCAAACCCTCTAAAGCTTCTTGAGAAAGTGAACCTACAAAATGAGTGAGCCTTGATTTCTCAATACTGATGAGCTCGTCACAATGAATGGAGGAGTCTTTTTTTAAACCCTCCCTGGCCCCTACTAAAACCTGAGTCGAAAGCCCATCGCGTCGGGAGTAGATCGGCGCACAAATGACTGTTGAAAATTTTGAATCGAGCAAAATCTGTCTACTCACTACAACGAAAACTCTAAAGTTTTTTGGATCTACGGGGCTCCCTTTGTAAATACGGTAAAGTTCACCCCGCCTCATATTTTTATTTGATACTCTAAAACATCCAAAGCTTCTTCGTTCAATTCTTCTGATTTTGAATTTAAAATCTCTAAATCTAATCGGTCTCTTTGGATTCCGCTTAAGGTCTTGAAATAAAAAATCAAAGCTTGCTCTACAACCGTAGAGCGAGGTGGTTTTTTTGGAAGTTTATCAATCATTTTTAAAAGCTGCTCAGAAATACTAACAGACGTTTTGATCTTCATACTACTTTAATACTACCAAAGTAACACCATCTGGTCAATCTAATTTTTTTAGGCTAAGTTCTTTTAGGCTAAACTTTTAACTCGGCACCCTAAATGTTTTAGACTAAAAAACCAAGATTTAGGCTGTGGAGCTACAATGACCACTCCAGCATTCGCTGCAAAGGAGCCCAGGCTTTGAGACGCAGTTCCTCTGGGATTGTGATTTGAGGCGTCTCATCTCGGAGGCAGCTATAAATTTTTTCTAATGTATTGAGCTTCATGAAGGGGCATTCGTTACATGCACAGGTATTATTTGGAGGAGCTGCAATGAACTTTTTGTGTGGGGCTTTTTTCTGCATTTGATGCAAAATCCCCTCTTCGGTTGCCACAATAAAAACCATTTCTGGGGCTTCGATAGTGTATTTTAAAAGCGCAGAGGTGCTCCCGATAAAATCAGCTCGTGCCAATAACGAAGGCTCACACTCCGGATGAGCAATGAGGTGTGCACCTGGATTTTGAACTTTAAGCGCGATGATTTTTCTCTCCGAGAAAGTCTCGTGCACAATGCAAGTCCCCTGCCAAAGCACAAGTTCTCTGCCAGTTTTTTTTGAAACATAGGCCCCTAGGTTTCGATCGGGTGCAAAAATCACTCCCCGATCTTTTGGAATGTGCTCTATGATTTTTACTGCATTAGAGCTCGTGCAAATCACATCACTTTGAGCCTTGATCGCAGCAGAGCAATTGATGTACGAAACCACAAAGTGATCGGGATACTGAGACCTAAATTTTGCAAAAAGAGCAGGAGGACAACTGTCCGAAAGTGAACATCCTGCACGAAGATCTGGCATCACTACTTTTTTCGCAGGATTCAAAATTTTTGCACCCTCAGCCATAAAATGCACTCCAGCAAAAACAATCAGGTCTGCCTTTGTGTCAGCAGCTCGGCGGGCAAGCTCCAAGCTATCACCTACAAAATCAGCACAGTCTTGAATGTCCCCCTCTTGGTAATAGTGAGCTAAAATAACCGCATTTTTTTCTTTTTTCAGGCGATCGATTTCTGCAAAGAAGTCCATACAACCCCGTAACATAACGCAAATTGCTCTTTTTTAAAGAAAATACTTATTGAGCCCTTAGCAGGACACTTTAGCTAAGCCACGACATTGAGCCCATAGAATGTTAAAAATAGAACTGGACAACAATCTGTACATATTGTACTATTAAACATAATTGTACTATATGTACAAAATGGAGGCTAAAATGCGAAATTTATCGACAGCAAAAATAAGAAGTGAATTTTCAGAAATAGTAAATCAAGTTGCATACGGAAAAGAGCGAGTAGCTGTCACTCGCAATGGCAAGAGTCTGATTGCCCTAGTCCCCATCGAAGATATTGCTCTCTTAGAAGCTCTCGAAACAAAAATAGATATATCCGAAGCACAAGCCGCCCTAAAAGAAGCAAAAACCAAAGGAACTAAATCTTGGAACAAAATCAAAACAGAAAACAAACTCTAGAGGTTTTCGTTGTTTTACTCCATCGAATTTGCTCCTAGTGCTGAAAAAGATTTTTTTAAATTAGAAAAATCTGTACAACGACAACTCAAACCAAAGATTGACGAGTTAGAAAAAAATCCAAGACCCTATGGTGTCGAAAAACTTGCTGGAGAAGAAAACTTGTACCGAATCAGATCAGGCAATTATAGAATTGTTTATCAAATCCAAGACCGGAAACTGCTGGTACTGCTCGTCAAAATTGGGCACCGCAAAGAAGTTTATCGAAAGCGCTAATTCCCAGCCTTCACTTCTGTCCAAACTTTCTCCCAAAGGCGAGTCCCCTCGCCTAAGTCTTCCATCATCTCTGTTTTGGCCAATACCGATTCTTTTGGAAATAAACCAGCGTTATTTTGAAATTCTTTGGGCAAAAGAGCAAAAGCTTCTTTATTGGCTGGCGAGACAAAAACACTCATCACAGTTGAGACATTAGATCTGGCCTCGAGTAAAAAATTGATAAACTCATGCGCCTCTTTGACATGCCCTGATCCCTTCGGAATAACCAAATTATCAATCCAAAGCGTGGCACCTTCTTCGGGGATAACATATTCAATATCATTATTTCCAGACTGATGACGCGCATGGAGCGCATCACTCATATAGGCATGAGCCACGGCAGTCTCCCCCTGAACTAAAGGCATCATTGGCTCCGAAGTAAAACCTTTGACCCGCTCTTTGAATTTTAATAAAACCTCTTTTGCTTTTTTTAGATCCTCTGGATTTTTAGTATTCAAACTCTTTCCCATCATTTTTAGGGAAGCTCCAATGGTCTCTCTCACGTCATCAAGCAAAGTCACTTTCCCTTTGAGCTCTGGAGTATTAAATAATTGCTTCCAGCTTTTGATCTCACCTTTATAAAGCTTATGGTTGATCGCAATCCCTGTAGTGCCCCAGTCATAGGGCACAGAAAATCGATTTTGAGGGTCATAAGATTTTTTTAGAAATTTAGAATCTAAAGACTTAAAGTTTGTGAGAGAACTGCGATCCAATTCCTGCAGAAGCCCGAGTTTGTTCATGGCAAAAACCATATAGTCCGAAGGAACCACGACATCATAGCCGGTTGCTCCGGCACTTAATTTTGCCAAAAGCTCTTCGTTCGAAGAATAATTGGACATCTGGACTTTGATCCCCGTCTTTTTTTCAAATTTACTGATCAATTCTGGAGAGACATAATTGGACCAAATGGCAAGATTTACAACCCGAGCTGGGGTTGCAAAACAGAGGCTAGAAACACCTGACACTAACACAACAAAAATAATTTTTTTCATGGCCCCGACTTACCATGGAATATATCGAAACCCTACAAATACTTTTTTTCCTGCCCCCACCTGAATCGTTTTTTCTGGCAGTGGCTGTACTCCCTGGGGATGGACTTTTACAGTATAAGTTCCGGGCTCAACTCGGATTCGAGCAAGCTGTAAATCCTTGGGGAGCAAATTCCACGAACGCAAATCAGCCTGATCAGAGGCATACATGGCGATGCGTGCAAGTGCACCGAGAAACGCACTATTGGTTTTTTTCTCCACCTGATCTGCCAAAACCTCTTTGACTACCACTCCTGCTATTTTTTTGGCCAATAATCCGCCCCATTTTTCGTCTAAATTAGAAATCGCCGTTGCCTCGACATTGTCTAATACGTGAGTCTCTCCGACTTCATTTCCATTGACACTGACTTTTGCAATCGAAACAGGGTTTGCTCTGGGAAAAAACTTGGGCAAAGAATACCAATTGGGATGAGCTCGCTTGATTGGAGAAATTCCATTTTCATACAATATAATGATTTCCCCTTTTCTTTTTTTAGAAGCGCCAAGTTCTTTCGCACTCTCATGATCGGCCTGTGTGAGGTGATACTGGCCATCCCACTTCTCCATTTCATCGCGCATGTGTAAAAACCATGCCAAGCGCCAAAGGTCCTGACCTAATCCAGGATAATCAGGCTCAAGCTCTTGTGTTTTTTTATAATCCACATAGGCGTCATTATAGTTTCCTTCGGACTCATACAAAATTGCAGAAAGATAGCGCGCAAAAGCATTTTGCTTGTACTTTCGCTGGCCCTCACTCACCATCAAATAGAGTTTGCGGTTGACCCGCTTAGCCTCCACCAAGGCATTTTCCGTATCCCCTAACATCGCATAGTTCATTGCGAGATAAGTGCTAATTAAAACATTCTCAAAATCCTCGCCCTTATAATCTTTGAGATTTTCAGAGGTGATGAGAGTCGCACCCTCTTGTACCAAAGAGGTGTAATCTTTAATTTCAGCGACTTTGTCAGCTTTAAGAAAAACTTTATTGCTTTCTTCGAATTTTCCAGCTGTATGAAGAGTCAACCCCAAATCCAATAAGTAAAGAAGCAGATCTCGACCGTTTTCGCCTTGTTTTTTAATTCCCTCTTCTAGATGAAGAACCGCGGCTTCGTACTTGCCCTCTCGAAAGGATTGATCAATACGTGTATCTCCCATTCGCGCAGAAGCGCACCCGAGCGAGACAAAAACAAGAGAGAAAATAAATGGCTTCACTTAAAAACTATAAGCCTACGCTGTGTTTATTAAATTTTTTCCTAACTTCGCGCTCTTCGGTGC
The DNA here is from genome assembly GCA_964490895.1 of uncultured Bdellovibrio sp. GTDB lineage: Bacteria > Bdellovibrionota > UBA1018 > UBA1018 > UBA1018 > JACRAO01. Next base: position 18,388 of record CAZBEI010000030.1, read on the forward strand.
AGTCAATCGTGGAAGTCTCTAAGCTCGTGAGGTTCATCGTAAGTTTGTAATAGACAAACTTGTCATTGCCCACTTGCTGGACATTGGTGGCTAGTCCTCCGCTCAAAATATAATCTGCTCCAGTTTGCTTGCCCCTTTTCTTAGCTGTAGGGCCTGAAACATTGCCAGCTTCGCCGTATTGGTACTCGCCTTCTAATGTTCCTCTTTCTTCTTTATTTACAAAACGAACCTTGCCCGTTTTGATGAGCGCTGTCCTAATCTTATCGGTCATAGAAACCGTGTCGATATGCTCTTCGGTTCGATTTTGAACTCTTTCTACAATCACAACTGGAGGTTTTGGAGCATTGGCCACATAGCCACAGGCCACCATGGCACGAATCACGGTATCCGCCATTTGCTGCATATCGGATTCGTTAAATTTATCGTCCAATAACTCCACTCGAGTGGGGTCGTCATACTCTCCTTTGGTAAAAGCTTTAGGACCACAGCTAGTAAGTGCTAGACACAATGGAAGCAAAACAATCAGGCGACAAAAAAACATAGAGTTCTCCTTTGTAAAATAGATTTCATCAGACATTAAATCAAATCGAAACACACCGCAAGAAGTTATTTTTTCCCGTCTCCAAGTGTGCTGCGCATTTTGTAGAAGAATCACTTTTGCCACGCCTCTATCGAGATGCTCCACTTAATTCAATTTGGGAGGGCTCAGGAAATGTTAATTGCTTAGCTTTACAGGGTTCTCTTCTTATTCGTCATGGGAATCGGTTTGTAGCAGAAGCTTTTTGTTTATCACGATTAAAAGGCGAATGGGGAAGATGCCTCCCTGACAATTGGTTCAAGTACCATCCTGTGACCCCCGAAAAATAAGCTGTCCCAAAAAATCGCCATTTTGCTTAGATATTAAGCTGTTGTCTTGTGTGTCGCAGTGCTTTTCTACTTCCGCGTAAAATATATTTTGGAAAAGTTCTAGAATTTTATATATTTTCTAAAAAATTAGAGTATAACTCGCCGCATGTTGCCATCAATTAAAATTTTGTCTGTTGAAGATGAACCCACGCTCCTGCAAGCGATCTCCAGTTCTCTTGGGGTCTACAGTGATATCACAGGTGTGGCCAGTCTGGGTGAGGCCCGAAAAGCTCTCAGCAGGGAGACCTTTGACCTTATCCTTCTAGATAAGGGCCTTCCAGATGGAAGCGGTCTAGATCTTCTGCCAAGGATTCGTGAAAGCTCACCCAAGTCAGCGGTGATCATTTTGACTGGAGATTCTGATTTTAATTCTGTGAACAAGTGTATCGCCGCTGGAGCTGATGATTACCTGGTCAAATCCCAATATATAATGCCTGACTTGCTTGTCAGGATTCCACTCGCACTGAAAAAGGCAAACCTTCGCACAGAGGTTGAGGAGTATCGAAAATTTTTGAGTCTATTACTTCCAACAACAGTTGAGCAACTCACGGGAGAGGCCTTTGAGCAGTTCATGGCCACGGCTGAGCGGGGATATCTTGAGCGAGCCATCGAACTCAGCGGTGGAAACACTGATAAAACCGCAAATCGGATTGGCATCGCCAAAAGCACCCTTGCCTATAAGATAAATCGTCTTGATATCACCAAACAACCCAAAGCCAGGGCAACCAGTCAAGGGCCCTCTGACTTTGCCTCAAAACTTCATTCCCCTGAGAAAAAGAAATTGATTTTGGAGAAGTCATGAGGAACACACTATTTTTAGTAGAAGAATCAATTGATCACATTCGCTCTGCTGTTGCTGGTGGACTCATGCATGTTTCCATAAAAGGTCGCAATGACAAGACAGTGTTATTGCCAAACGGGAAAAAAGTGACTGAGTTTATTAACTGCTCTTATCTTGGATTAGATACGCATCCCCAGGTGTTAACCGCCTATAAGTCTGCAGATGATAGTTGGGGCGGCAGTTTCTGCTGCGCTCGATCCAGATTTTCTATTGAGCCAAATCGAATCCTGGAAGAGGAACTTTCAACTCACTTTGGCGGAAGAGCAATTGTTTTTCCCTCAGTCACAACAACGCATCTATCTGCCCTTCCATTGCTGGCCTCCGGAGTTCTCATCAACGCGAAACAACCCCCCAAAGTTCACCTTGTCTTCGACCGTTTCGCACATGCTTCTATGCAATTTCTCAAACCTATTCTTGCCCAAGAGGCAAGCGTCACGACCATTCCTCATAATGATCTCAATGCATTGGAATCGGAAATTGCAAAAGCCAAAGACGCAGGAAAAGTAACTGTCTATATTGCCGACAGCGTTTATTCGATGGGTGGGATTGCTCCTCTTTCAGAGTTAATTGAACTTTCTAAACATCAACCTCTCTATTTCTATATTGACGATGCTCATGGCACTTCAATATTTGGCCGAGAAGGCCAAGGAGCCTGCCACGATTTGCTTGGTGGAAAAGTCCCAGAAAACGTTTTTATCACTTTCAGTATGTCGAAGGGATTTGGGTGTGGAGGCGGGGGTATATTACTTCCTGATAAAAAGAGCGAGGAAATTACAAGATATTTTGGAATTATTTACGGCTTCTCGGCACCGCTTGAGTTCTCTGTCATTCAGGCCTGCATGGCCTCACTGGAGCTTCACAAGAATGGAACAGTTCCAGCATTGCAAAGACTTCTTAGGCAGAATGTTTCATTTTTTGACTCTTTGAAACATTTTGAGGGTCCCTTTAGTCCTATTCGTATGGTCCAAGTGGGCAACGAAGAGGTGACAGTAGAGAAGGCCAAAAACCTTGTAGATCTGGGATTCTTCACTTCGGCGGCAATGTTTCCCATCGTCCCAAGGGGCAATGGACAGCTGAGACTTTGCATTTCAGCGAGTCACACTAAGTCCCAGATCCTCCAGCTTGGCATGGCGCTTGAAAAAATAGGGTTGGGATTTGAAGATTGTGTCTCTGGAGAATCATTATGCGGATAAAAAATATTACTCCCACCTTTGGTGCAGAAATCCTGGATAGTTTAGAATTTAGTGACTCGGATGTTATCGAGTTGAGACGCTTATTATATGAACACAAGTTCCTGCTTATCCGAAATCAAGCGATTTCCCCAAGTCGATATTTGAATCTAACTAAAAAATTTGGAAATCCTATTAAGTTCGTTGACGAATCCTATCGACACCCAGAACACCCCGAGATTTTTGTTTCTTCAAACGTAAAGCGGGACGGGAGAAATTTAGGAATGGACAGAGTGGGATATTACTGGCATTCCGATTCCTCATTCTTAATCAGACCACAGCCATTAACTTTTTTGCATGCTCAGATCACCCCCGAAAATGGCGGTGAAACAGCATTTATTGACATGGAATCTGTTTTGGACTCTCTGGACAGCGCTGTGGTGACAGCGATCCTGGGACGCAGTGCGATTCACGAGGGACAATGGAAATATATTATAGAGGCTTCTGATGTTGGCCTGTCAGTGGATGAGCTCTTGCAAAGGGATCGTCAGATTTGCCCACCGGTTACACATCCAGTTATTACGAAGCACCCATTCATCGATAAGAAATATCTGTACATCAGCGAGGGCTTTACACGGAGAATATTGGGCATGAGTTTTGAAGAGAGCGAGAAACTACTGAAATTGCTATTCAGCGCGGTTAGAACCCACCCAAACCAGTACGTTCATAGCTGGAAAAAAAATGACCTTTTGGTGTGGGATAATCGCTCTGTTGTTCATCGAGCCTTCCCGCCTAACGCAGGTGAACCAAGAATGCTTTTTAGAATTGGAATTGACGACGGGCAATTTTATGAGGTGGTTTAACAAATGTTGAACTGTGGGATAAAAGGGATTGGAATCTATGCCCCTCAAACTCGAACAGCAAGTCATGAATTGCTAAATCAACATGGATTTGGCTCTGATGAACCTATTCGAGAGATAGGATTTTTTGAAAAACCTGTGTTGTCAAGAAACGAAAAAATTATCTCTCTGTCAGAGTCTGCTTTAATCAATCTTTTAACTTCTCTAGATTCACCACTTCCTAAAATTGACCTATTAATACACTGCGGATCTGGTGCTCAAGATTATTCCTTCTGGAGTCCCGCATCTCACTTACTCGATTTTTTGAAACAAAAAAGCTCTTTTGGATTTGACCTAGCCCACGGATGCAACGCTGGAAATCTGGGGATGTTTACCGCCGTCAATTGGTTAGAACGAGAGAATTCCTGGGAAAATGCCATCGTAGTAGCTAGCGATGCTTTGTCATGGAGAGTGGACTACTCAAAAAAGGAAAATTTTCCAATTTTTAGCTGGAGCGACGGAGCCTCGGCAATTCTGATCTCAAAAAATCATAAAAGAATGAGGCTCTGCTCCTATTTTGCGATCACCCAGCCCCAATTTTCACGATCTATGTGGGCACATGGCCAAACTGGAACCGTAGAAATGGATGTCAGTGAATTAACAGAGACAAACTTAGGTAGTGCTTACCGAGAAATGTATCCCTCAGTTATCAAGGGTGCCCTCGATAGGGCTGGACTCGTCAAACAAAATATAGATTATCTTTTTTTAAACCAAGGAAGTCCGCGTCTGTTGGATTTTCTTTGCAACCAATTTGATCTGAACCGAGAAAGAGTACAGCGGACTTATTCTAATTATGGGCATATGGGTCCAAGCGATATATTTCTTGGCCTGAAGAGCGCGATGGACAATGGGCTTCTGAAAAACGGAGATAACGTAGTGCTTGCTTCGAGCTCCTACGGCTATTCCTGGAGCGCGTCGGTGATAAAGATTTAGGAGGAGGATATGAGTATGACAATGAAAGCAATTCTAACGAATGGTTTTGGTGGGCCAGAAGTATTAACAGTTGGACCAGCTGAGATTCCAAAAATCGGAGACTCCGAAATTTTAATTGACGTGAGGTCCTTTGGCGTAAACAGGGCTGATATAGATCAACGAAGGGGGCATTATCAACCGCCACCCGGATTGCCATTAATTCTTGGTCTGGAGGTTGCTGGCGTGGTGGATTCAGTCGGCCAAGGCGTCACCAGATTCCGAAAGGGCGATCGAGTCATGGCTCTACTGGCCGGAGGGGGCTATGCAGAGAAGGCGGCCGCCGACGAAACACTTACCTTTTTAGTCCCTAAGAGAATGAGTTTCTCTCAGGCAGCGACAATTCCCGAGGCGTTTTTTACTGTATGGCTCAATGTATTTCAACTTTGCAAACTTTCTTCGGGCGAAAGTCTTCTAGTCCATGGAGCTGCAGGCGGCGTGGGACTTACAGCAATTCAACTGGCAAAGCTTCGAGGTGCCATTGTTGTAGCCACTAGCCGTAATACAGAGAAGCTTAAAACCTGCAAAGACTTTGGAGCAACCGTGGTAATTGACACAAACAAAGAAGACCTCGAAGTGTCCCTAAAAAGACATCTTGAAGGAGGGGCGGTCGATGTGATTTTGGATTGTATCGGTCAGGCTCAATTTTCTACCAACATTCGGCTCTTGAACAAAAGAGGACGCCTCATTTTGATCGACGCAGTCTCTGGCGAAGAAGCAAATCTAAATCTTGGGGATCTGATTGGAAACTGTCTGACAATTATTGGATCGGTATTGCGACCTCGAAGTATTCTGGAAAAAAGAAAAATTGGCGATGAGATCCGAGAAAATCTGATCCCACTTTTGTCAGATGGATTTTGCGTTATTCCGAAAACAGAGTTTCCATTTGAAAAAATATCGGAAGCACACCGGCTTATGGAAACAAACAATTATATTGGAAAAATTGTGGTGAACCTTTGAAAATAAAATACTTTCTCTACCTTATCGGAGCACTTGAGAAAATGAGCTTTAATGGACTCAGGGCCATGCTGACGCTTTACATGGTAAAGGGGCTCATGATGACAGAGCATCAGGCCTACAGCATTTATGGGGCGCTCTTGGCCTTTGCCTTTCTCTCGCCTACAATTGGAGGAGTGCTGGCAAGTCACCTGCTCAATGATTTGCAGGTGATGCGAATCGGATCGGTGCTTGGAGTTATTGGCTCAGTCTTGTTATTTTCTGCTGACACCACACTTTATTTTTCCGGCTTTGGTATTTTGATTTTAGGGAGTGGGTTTTTGAGGTCCGTAATTCCTTCGGTATTGGCGGCGATTTCAGACAAAAATAAAGACTCAGATTTTACCACGCTTTATGTTTTCTATAATCTCGGGACCTTATTCGGTGTCATCATTTGTGCCGGTGTTGGTGAGGTATATGGCTGGAGGTGGTCCTTTGCCGCCACAGGGTTCGCAATAGGCTTAGCTTGTCTGCTCATTTTTCTCGTCGATATGGACCACTTGACAAGAGGCCAGAGAGGATTGGGGGTCCTCCATCAATTTTTTTGCGTGATTGTCGGCACCATAGCCGGGGCGGCAATAGGACTTTTTAGCTTTTACACTAACGATATTGCTGATGTTGTTATTCCGCTACTCACTCTGAGTGGGATTGGTTATTTTCTTTTGATAGCAGCCGCGCGGCTGTCAAAACATGTGGTTGGTCTTTTTTCTATTCTTATTCTCTCTCAAGTAGTTTTTTTTGCCCTTTACGAACAAATCAGCCTTTCCCTGACCCTATTTATTGATGCTCATGTGGCTCGCGCAACGGATTTGTTTAAAATTCCTACAACAATGTTTCAGGGGGTGGATCCCTTTCTCAACGTGATTTTTGGTAGTTTTATTGCTTTGATTGGTGAGAAGCTCTTTACTGGAGATCGATATTGGCGGCCTATCCTCAAAAATTGTTTAGGCTTCGTAATTACTGCTTTTGTTTTCTTTTCACTTTACTACCGTACACTCATGACTCCAGATGCTCAAGTAGGGATTCACATCATAATTGCGTGTATGACTCTTTTCGTGGTTGCGGAAGTTCTAATCGTGCCAACAGGATTTGCAACCTTGGCCGAATATGCACCAGAGGATTTGAGGTCAAAGCTGATGGGCCTTTGGCTTGGGTCAATCGGGGGAGCAATGTGGTTGGCCGGACAAATTTCTAAGATGTCGGCCCCGCTGCTGGGTGCATCTAAATCGAATTTAGAATCGCTTCATCGCTTTGCTTTCACCTTTAAAATATTGTGTGTGGTCTCTGCGGGCTGCGCAGGATTTTTATTTTTAATTTTTTTACTGGGTAGACGACACCCTTTAAGCCGATTGAACAGCGAGGTGCCAAATGACATTTCGGTGGTTTAGTCTTCGAATTGCAATAGGAGTTTTGGGATTGGCAATAATCTATTCATTAATGCCCAATAAGACATTTGCTCTGGTGACCCTGCTTCACATTGCTCAGGTTACCCTCCCCATGTATTGTTCCTTTCTCCTCGTTCGATCGAGTGGAAAGACATTTGAGATGTCCGAAAAATCACGAAAGTACTTTGCAGGCGCGCTCTTCGTTCTTGCGAGCTCAGATCTTGTTTACTATGTCTTAATGCATTTTCTAAAGATGGACGAGCACAATAGTATTATTGAGGCACTGACTACCCTGCCGTATTATTTCACTTATGCTCTAGCCATTGCTGGCTTTTCCAATAGCATGAATCGGGAACACCTATCTGCTTTTGTCAAAAAAAAATTCTTCTGGATTTTCCCAGTATTGTCATTAGCCCTTTCCTTTCCCTTTGTAATTCTCCCAATGGCTAGGACGATGTCTGCAGTCCCGCTATCGGTCTGGGGACTACTACAATGCATTGCTGTTCCTGGAACCTTGGCCATTATCAATATGGCGTTTTATGCGATCATATGTAGTCAAAATATCGCATGGGTAACCCTTGCCACCGGTTTTTTTGCTATGGGTGTCACTGATTGGGCAATTCAAGTGGAGCACTTCAATAGAACAGAGGCCGTGCTCAGCTTGAACACTTTCTTGTGGACTTTATCGAGCTTTCTCATCTGTCTTCCCTTTTTAAATTCTAGAAGTCGATTTGGAAAGCTTACACCCTATAATTCACGCAGTCTTGTGAGCAATACTCGATTCCAAGGTATCGTGGCTCTTTTTGTTCCTCTTGCTTTTTTGGGCTACACTATCAATTCGTCTTGGTACGGAGTGGTTTTAGTTTCTTTCGGTTTTGTTTTCGGGGCCATTGCCATAGTATTAGTTACTCAGCATCTCTTTGAGAGAATCGTTGACCTTGGCATTGTTCTGGAGAACCTATCTGCAGGTTGCCCATGATATTCGTTCACCTCTCACAGCCCTTGATGTTGTTTTAGGCAGTGTGACAACTCTTCCAGAGGAATCACGAATATTGGTTCGCGCAGCAACACAGAGGATCCGCGACATCGCTAATAACCTGTTGACGAGAACAACGAAAGAGCCTGGAGCAGGTAAGTATTCGGTAGAACTTATGTCGAGTCTGATCGATCAACTAGTCTCAGAGAAGAGGTTCCAATTTTCAGCAAAGATAGGTGTTGAGATTATCTCGGAGTTAGCATCTGATTCCTATGGCATTTTTGCAAAGGTGGATCCGGTTGAACTTAAGCGGGTAATTTCAAATTTAGTCAATAACTCCGTTGAAGCTATCCCCTCAGACGGTCGTGTTGTCTTGGGATTAGTAGTTAAGGGGGAGAGCGCTGTTGTCTCCATTACAGACAATGGAGGAGGGATTGCCCCAGAAATTTTGGAAAAGTTAGGAGAATCGGGTTTTAGCCATGGAAAAGAAGGAACTGATTCGGGTTCTGGTTTAGGCCTCCATCACGCAAAAAAATCGCTTTCGGCGTGGGGAGGCACTCTATGTATTCACTCCGAGCTGGGTGTGTGCACAACCGTAGAAATAACCCTACCACTTGCGATTGCACCATTTTGGTTTGTGCCTGCACTCAAAATTGATGCTTCGACTGAAGTGATCGTTCTCGACGATGATGTTTCGATTCACTCAATTTGGAAGAATCGGCTTGGAAATTTGTCTGAATCGAATCGACTCCATCATTTTTCCAGTGGAGAATCTCTCAAAAAACATCTAAGCGGGCGAGGGAAAGAAAACCTTCTCTTCCTTCTCGACTATGAATTAATTGGGGATCAAATGACCGGCCTGGATTGGGCCGAAGACTTAGAGCTAGAAAACCAATCAATTCTTGTGACCAGCCGGTACGAAGACAAAACAATACTGAAAAGATGCCAGCGACTTGGCATGAGGATAATCCCCAAATCCCTTGCCGCATGGGTACCAGTCCGTGCTACCAAAAGCCGAATTCAATTTTAGAAGTGCATAAATGTAATGGTAAAGTAAAAAAAACTTGAGTCAGGAGACCTACCCGTTAAACTCTTTTTTCCTGCTTTTCATGCTTCGCAAACACACCGCAAGAAGTTATTTTTTTCCTAATGCCGCGAATTGCACTTAACGCAAGGCTGTATCTGAAGTCAGGGGGAAGTATGTAAAAATTCCACGGAGCCTTTATAGGAGCTCCCTTAACACCCACTCAGATTGAGAAAAAGAATTGGTGGCACTACCAATGGCAAAAAAATGACTGTCATTTATCCTTAAAATTTGATTGAGAGATGCCCCTGTTTTTTCCTCTAACTGAAAATTATCTATATAAGCAAATACCTGTTCATCACTGCTTAAAAAAGAGGAAAACCAATGGCTTACGCCATCTTCTCCAATAGCACTCCCACCCAAATACAAAGTGTCTTGAGAATCAATCACCAAGCTTGTACCCGTGGCATTTTGATTTTCTTCTAATTGGCCGCTTAAAACAGTGCTCCAAGAGCCCCCCGAGTTGGTAGATTTTCTTAAAATAAACTGATCACTGCCATTGATTGTTGCCTTCCCAAGTACATAAAAGGCGTCTTTGCTGTTAATAGCAAAAGCTTTGAATTCTGCACTAGTTGCAGGTTCCGTGGATCCCTCAGGAAAAGAAAGACTGGTTTGCCAAGCCGAGCCTAAATTGCTTCCCAAGCGGACAATTCCAACTGTTTTGCTGTTGCTTGTAACAGCTTTTCCCACAACGATCACTTGATTAGAAATAACCTGAATTTGATTGGGTTCAGCATCCAATGCCGCAACTTGCTGAAAGTCATCAAGCGTACTCCAGCTTGTTCCATCATTTGTGCTTTTTTGGATCACCCAATGTTTTGAAGCGCCATCAGATGCACTGTGCGCCCAATACAAGTTTCCAAAACTATCTGCCGTGATAGAAAGAGAGATGGAGTCTTTTCCACTAGCCAGCTGAAAAGTGCTCTGGAGTGCCCAAGTTTGTCCATTGTCTGTGCTTTTAAATAAAACCGACTTTAGACTCCCAGATTGTCTTCCAAAACCTGTGACAAAAAGAGCTCCACTCAAAGATTTTGCCAATGCAGTAAAAACGCTCTGACTCCCCGTCTCAAGTTGAAAGCTTTGTTCTATATCAAAGCTTTTTAGATTGAGGTCATACCTTTTAATAACACCTGAGTCAGAGGTGCCATTGTTCGCAGTTCCAGCAGTTATTAAAAACTGATCATTTACAAAGAGCATGGCTTTGCCTTCGGCATCTCCTGTTGCTGCAGCAGTAAATCTCAATACATTATTCCAGGCCGGAACTATGGCGTTTTCTTCTTGAGTAGAAGGAGCATCTACATTGTCTTCTGGCGGCTTTTCTCCCAAAATAGAGGTGTCAAAAGCAGTTGTGAAAACATTAGAGTTCCCGCTGCAACCAGCCAAGAACAAAACAAATCCAAAAATCATCTTTTTTAAAGCAACCATGTAAACCTCAATAGTGTTAGTGTGGGTAAAACAAGTCCAGCAATTCTGGACATGGCCTGACCCTGAGAAACTTTTAGCGTCTCAGAATTAGCAGAAGTAGCTCCTGTCGTTTTATCAATCATTTCTAATGACCCAGAAAATAAAACAGGAATTCGAACTCCTATTTCGATAGCGAGTCTTAATCTTGTACTCAGGTCAAAACTCACACCGAGGGCTGGGCCTATGAAAAAGGCTGAAAAAACAACATGGGCAAAAGAAGCCAACTGCTCTCCATCTAATTTTAAAGCAGAGACATCCGTACTGATTGCAATGCGGCTAAAGCCAACGCCCAGGGTGCCATAAAACCGACCATTCCAAGGGAAATATCGAACACCAACAGCGGTGCTAATAAGAGAGACAGATTTTGTGCTTGCAGAAAATGGAAATTTGAAAACCCCAAAATCTGCAAAATAACGAAAACTTTCTTCACGATAGATCTCCACTCCAAGTTGTAAAGGCTGAGGGAGTGAAATCAGAATCTCTGGGTTATATCTAAAATTTGTTGTATCTTCTGCATAAGAAAGCGTTACAGCCCAGAAAAGAAATACCCAGGCATATTTAAAAAATAGGGAGTGGCTATCCGTTGACATAAATAGGGTTTGTAATAATCCAATAAAATTCTTGTGTGGCACTTTCAGACAGAGGGCCCAAAAATTCTTTTAGGTGTTTAGGGGTGATCATGATTTCTGCCCTAAAAATTCCGACAGA